>NZ_JAMYLP010000019.1:0-84483 GCF_040318085.1 Mesorhizobium sp. M1322 | reverse complement strand
ACGCCGAACCGCGCCGCCGCTTGCCGCGCCGACATCCCCTCGTCCGAAGCCTTCAAAACCCGCGATCGAAGATCCCCGCTCAATGCTCTTCCCATCGTCCACCTCCATCGAGGTGGATGTTGAATCAGCACAAGACGCAGCTGTCACATCACAATCGATTCATCGATCACAGGACTTGCTCTAGGTCGCGGACGAGGCTTGACGCTTTGCGCCTCTGCTGCCATTTCAGCACGATGGAACCCATCCAATCGAAAGCTGCCCAGGGCCGCGTCGCCGATGCGCCGAGCGGCCACTGGGTCTACCGCATTCTGCCGCGCTGGCTGTGGCCCTATGCGCAGCTTGCCCGGTGGGACCGGCCGATCGGCTGGCAGTTGCTGTTGTGGCCGTGCTGGTGGTCGGCAGCCCTTGCCGCAAGCGCCTATCCGCGCCCGACTGATCCACTGCTCACGCTGCTGCCGACGCCTTTGTACCTGCTGCTGTTCCTGATCGGCGCAATCGCCATGCGCGGCGCCGGCTGCACCTATAACGATCTGGTCGACCAGGACATCGACAACCAGGTGGAACGTACGCGCTCGCGGCCGCTGCCGGCGGGAAAGGTCACGCGCCTTCAGGCCTGGGCGTTTCTCGTTATCCAGGCATTGATTGGACTCGCTGTGCTTCTGCAGTTCAACAGCTTTGCCATCCTGCTCGGCATCTGCTCGCTCGCTGTCGTCGCCATCTACCCATTCATGAAGCGGTACACCAACTGGCCGCAACTGGTTCTCGGCCTTGCGTTTTCCTGGGGTGCGTTGATGGGATGGGCGGTCGAATTCGGCGATCTCGATGGCCCGCCCGTCATGCTCTATATCGGCTCGATCCTGTGGGTGATCGGCTATGATACGATTTATGCGCATCAGGACAAGGAGGACGACGCCATCGTCGGCGTGCGCTCGACCGCACGCCTGTTCGGCGACAACACCAAGACCTGGCTCGTCGGGCTTTATGGCGGGGCGCTGGTTTGCTTCGCCATCGCCTTCGCGTCGGCGCAGGCGCCCGTGCCGGCGCTGGCCGGACTGATCGCGGCCGGCGCCCATATGGCGCGGCAAATCGCAGTGCTGGACATCGACGATCCCGACCAGTGCATGCTTTTGTTCAGGTCGAACAACCAGGTCGGCTGGCTGATCTTCCTTGGCCTGATCGGCGGTGCGCTGTGGGTGGCGTTGAAGCCGCTGGTGTAGCTATTCGCGCGAAATGATCTCCTGGCCGCCAATCACCAGCCTGAGGCCGAGATCGCCGGCCCTGCGACGGGCGAGGAAGCGCGGGCGGCGCGTCGTCGAAACCCTACCCTTGCGGCGGTTCTGCGCCGGCAATGTCTTGATGGCAGCGCCAAGCGATTCCTCCAGCGTGCGGGCGACGCCGTCCGATTCGATCAGAAGCATCGGCAGACGGTAGGCATCGGCCCAGGCGCGCCAGTCGGCGGCGACATCCTCGAGATCGTCGGCCACCAGCAGCGGCACCGACAGCATCGGATCATTGTGCAGAAGCTCCAGCGTCACCGTGACATTGCCATCCGGATCCTCCATCGCGCGGGCGGCCACGCCACGAAACGCGTTGGCGGGCAGAGCGATGAATGCCGGCACGCCGCTCATCTCCAGCATGCGGCGAATGACGGCGCCACGGTGGTCGATGGTGAAGGTAACGTCGCCATAATCGTCGCGCGTGGCGTAGCTCACCACCTGCGGCAGGCGGAATGGGTCGAGGCGCATGTTGCGCCCGGCCCAGACTGGCTTCAGTCCAGTGTTCATATTGTGCCTTTCCTGTCTCTCCTGAGAGCCGGTCTTCCGGTTCTCCGGGCCGGTTTTTCCAGCCTCGTTGTGGGGAAACGTTAGCGCGGGCTTCTTATCGCAGCGCTTAAGAAAGTCGGTTAAATTTTGCTGATCTCAAGGGGATGGTTATCGGAATGCGACCATTCACAAGTCATCGAAAGGATCAGATAACCTTACCGGGATTCATGATGCCGGCCGGGTCGAAGGCCGTCTTCACCCTGCGCATCAATTCGATCGCCATCGGCGGCGCCGTCGCGATCAATTCATCGCGCTTCAGCTGGCCAATGCCGTGCTCGGCCGAAATCGAGCCGTGGAAGCTGCGCACGACATCGTGCACGGCCTTGTTCATGGCGTGATAGAGCCCGAGAAACGCTTCATCATCGCCATCGACCGGCCGGGAGATATTGTAGTGGAGATTGCCGTCGCCCATGTGGCCGAAACAGACCTCGCGCGCACCGGGGCTGACCGATTGCACGGCGCCGGCTGCCTTTTCGATGAATTGCGGGATGGCCGCCATCGGCACCGAGATGTCGTGCTTGATCGAGGCGCCTTCGGGCTTCTGCGCCTCGGGCAGCACCTCGCGGAAATTCCAGAAGGCATCGCCCTGCGCGATGGTCGCCGCAATCACCGCATCGCCGACGATCTCCTGCTCGAGGCCGGCTGAGAGCACCTCTTCGATCAGGGCCCTCGCATCCTCCGCCGAGCGGGCCGAAGAGATTTGCATCAGCACATACCACGGCCAATCGCCGGACAGCGGCCGCACGACGCCTGGCGTGTGCAGAAGCGTAAAGTCGTAGGGCCTCTGGCCGATCAGTTCGAACGCAGTGAGCGCGGCACCGGCGCGATCCATCGCCAGGCTGAACAGGGACAGTGCCGCCTCAGGTGACGACAGGCCGGCAAAGGCCACTTCGCGCCCTTTGGGTTTGGGGAAAAGCTTGAGCACGGCGGCGGTGATGACGCCGAGCGTGCCTTCAGCGCCGACAAACAGGTTCTTCAGATCGTAGCCGGTGTTGTCCTTTTTCAACTTGCGCAGATCGTCGAACACCTCGCCGGTCGGCAGCACCACTTCGACGCCGAGACAGAGCTCGCGCGCATTGCCATAGGCAAGCACGCCGGTGCCGCCGGCATTGGAAGAGAGATTGCCGCCGATCTGGCAGGAGCCTTGCGCGGCAAGCGACAGCGGAAACAGCCGGTCGGCGGCGTCGGCCGCTTCCTGCAGCGTCTGCAGGATGACGCCGGCCTCGACGGTGACCGTGTTGGACAGGACATCGATCTCGCGGATGCGGTTCAGCCGCGACAGCGACAGCACGATCTCGCGGCCGGACATATCCGGCACCTGCGCGCCGACCAGCCCGGTGTTGCCGCTTTGCGGCACGACCGGGGTTCCCGTCTCGGTCGCCCCCCCCCGGGTGGGGGGGGCCCGGGGAAAGCGGGGCCCCCGCCCCCCCCCCCCCCCCCCGCCCCCGGGCCCCCCACCCCCGGCCCGCGGCCCCCCCCCCCGGGGGGGGGGCCGGCGCGCCCCCACGACCGGGGTTCCCGTCTCGGTCGCCAGCCGCATGATGCGGCTGACCTCGTCAACGCTGCCCGGCCTCAGCACCAGCGCCGTTCGGCCATGCCAAAGGCCGCGTCTTTCGGTAAGATAAGGCGCGATGTCCTGCTGGTCGCGAAGCGCATATTTGTCGCCGACAATGGCCGCAAAGCGGTCGATGAGGGCAGGGTCGATATCCCGGGATATGTCGTTCATGGATTGAAACTATGGTGCTCAATCAATCTTGTCACGCGGGGCGGCGGCGCGCGAAAGTCGGTCGTTGATCGCCTCGCCCAGCCCGTCGAAAGGGATCGGCTCGACCGCGATTGTCTTGGCGCCGCTGCGATCGAGATCCTGCATGTGGGCAAAGAGGTTGGCCGCGGCCTCGCGCAGGTCGCCGGTCTCGGACAGGTTGCGCAAGGCGGCAGCGCCTTGCCAGCCTTCGGCGCGGCGGGGGCCGAACGCCAGCAAGGCTTCGCCCTTTGCGACTTTTGCGGCGTTGACCCGCACCGCGGCACCCGGCGCGTAGTGCGAGGCGAGCATGCCCGGCGCCTCGATGCCCCCCGTACCACGCAGCAGCGTCGTGCCGGCGGCCGCTTCGATCTCCTCGGCGGCAATGCCTCCCGGTCGCAGCAGCCGCAGCTTTCCGCCCTCGATCTTGACGATCGTCGATTCGAGCCCGACCGACGTCGCGCCGCCATCGACCACCAGCTTGATTTTTGCACCGAGATCCGCCGCCACGGCCTCGGCCGTCGTTGCACTGATCCTGCCTGAGGAATTGGCGCTGGGGGCTGCAAGCGGGCGGCCGAGCCTGGCGATCAGTTCGCCGCCAAAGCCTTTCGGCATGCGCAGCGCGATCGTATCGAGCCCGGCGGTGACCAGCGGATGAATGCCGTTGCCAGGCCGCTGCGGCAGCACCAGCGTCAGCGGTCCCGGCCAGAATGTCTGCGCCAGTCTTTTCGACAGCGGATCGAACAGCGCGAGGCGCTCGGCCATCGCCAGATCGGCGACATGGGCGATCAGCGGGTTGAAGCGCGGCCGGCCCTTGACCTCGAAGATGCGCGCCACGCCAGCGTCATTGGTGGCGTCGGCGGCCAGCCCGTAGACGGTTTCCGTCGGAATGGCGACGACATCGCCGCCTTCGAGTAGCGTCAGCGCCCGCTCCATCGCCTCGCCGGCGGCAACTATCTCAGCCACTCTCATCACCTGACAGATGCGGGACCTCACAGATGTGGTGCGTAGTACGGTGACGTTCACGGGGCAAGTCCGGGCGCTGGCGAATTACCAAATCGCTAAAATGCCAGCTTTCCTCGCAAGCCCGCATCAATTCCCGCATGATATGGTGCCGGCTTGTTGGGCAAGGGGAACTATCATGGTCTGGGTGCGTATCCTGGGAGCGCTTGGTCTCACTCTGGCGACGGGCACAGCACAGGCTTCGTCCTTCGCTGTGCTCGGTGCACCATCCTCGACGCCGTCCATCGTCAGGCTCAGAGCGCCTGAACCGGTGAAGGAGGCTGGGAACTCCTCGACGCCATCGATCGTGGCGCTCGGCGAACCAGTGCCTGATGTTACCTATGAAAAAGTTTCTGCGATCCCGAGCCAGCCCAAGCCCAAGCATGATTTCATGCAAAGCCCGATGATCATTCGCGGCGGCATCGTCGGCGACGCCTTCGCAAAGCCGGCTCCCAGCGCCGCACCTGCCGCGACAACCGCTGCCGCAGCACCTGGGGCGGCCACTAGATCCGACAAAAAGATAACGGCAACGAGCAGCCCGCCTGAGCCCGCAACGCCACAGCCAACGCCCATTCCCGAGATCGAACAGGCCAGATAGCCGTTCAAGGTCAGGACGGCGCTCGCCTAATTTGCCAAGCCTCAGCCGGCGATTTTCGAGAAATCCGCAACCTGGTCGGTCGCTGCCCGGATGCGTGCCAACAGTGCGAGGCGGTTAGCACGCACGGCCTGGTCCTCATCATTCACGAGAACGCGTTCAAAGAATGAATCAACCGGTTCACGCAACGCGCTAAGCGCCAGCATGGCGGCGGAAAAGTCTTCGTTGTGAATCGCTTGGCTGGCTTCCTTCTCGGACTGATTCACCGCGGCAAACAGTGATTTCTCGGCCTCTTCCCGGAATAGAGCCGGCTCAACACGTTCGGCGATCGTCGTTTTCTTCTTCTCTTCGGCGGCCAGGATGTTGGCCGCACGCTTGGTGCCGGCCAGCAGGTTTTTACCATCCTCGGTGTCGAGGAAGGAGCCGAGTGCTCCGACACGGCGGACGATTTGCAGGAGATCGTCGTTCGGCGATTGGCCAATCTCCCCCCTTGAGGGGGAGATGCCCGGCAGGGCAGAGGGGGGCATCGTAGAGCGCCCTTCCCCGACAGAATTTTGAGACACCGGCGGGACAGCGCCCCCCTCTGTCGGCTTCGCCGACATCTCCCCCTCTAGGGGGGAGATTGGGCGCGAGCCCGCCGACAACACCGCATCTATCAAATCATGCCGCGCGCCTTGGTCGCGGAGATAGACCTTCAGGCGGTCGTGGAAGAAGACGAGGAGATCGACGCTAAAGGGCCGTCCGGACGCGAGATAATTCGCCATCTGGTAAGCGCGGTCGAAGAGAGATGTCAGCGCAAGCCGGACACGATTCTCAACCAAAATCCTAATCACTCCCAGCGCTGCCCGGCGCAGTGCATAGGGGTCCTTTGACCCAGTCGGCTTTTCGTCGATCGCCCAGAACCCGACCAGCGTATCCAGCTTGTCGGCGAGCGCGACGGCAATCGAAACCGGATCGGTCGGCACGCGGTCTGACGGGCCTTGCGGCTTGTAGTGTTCCTCGATGGCGGCGGCGACGGAAGGATGCTCGCCTTGCAGCAACGCATATTTGCGGCCCATGGCGCCCTGCAGTTCCGGGAACTCGCCGACCACCTCGGTGGTAAGATCGGCCTTGGCCAGAACGGCAGCGCGACGTGCGAGTGCGCTAATCTCCCCCCTTGAGGGGGAGACGTCGCCGACGGCCAAAGAGGGGGTCGGCACGTCCTGACGCGACGCCCTATTATGGACAAAGGATGCCGGCGCATCACGCGCAGCGACCCCCTCTGGCCTACCGGCCATCTCCCCCTCAAGGGGGGAGATTGCGCTCGCCACGATCGGCGCCAACTCCTCGGCAAGCCTCCTGATCCGCTCCACCCGCTCACCCTGCGTGCCAAGCTTGGCGTGGAAGGTGACGCCGAGATGGTCGAGGCGGGCCATGCGCTGGTCGAGCGGCTTTTTGAGATCGAGCCCGAACTTTTCGGCCGATGCCTGCAACTGGTCGAGATCAGGGAGGTCGCCCTGGTCGGTCTTCCAGAAATAGAGCGCGTCGGAGAGGCGGGCGCGCACCACCTTGCCGTTGCCGTGGGCGATCTCCTTGCCGCCATCCCTGGCCTCGATGTTGGCGGTCAGGATGAAGCGGTTGGAAAGCGCTTCACCGACGTCCTGCGGCCGCGTCACAAAGCACTTCTGGTTGGCGCGGATGGTCAGCCGGATCACCTCGGCCGGAATGGCGAGAAAGTCCTGCTCGAATTCGCCCATCAGCACGACAGGCCATTCGACAAGGCCAGACACTTCCTCGAGCAGGCCCTCGTCCTCGACCAGATCGAGCCCGTTGGCGAAAGCGAGATTCCTTGCGTCGGAAAGGATGATCTCCTTGCGCCGATCGGCGTCGAGCACGACCTTCGCCGCCTCCAGCTTGGCGGCATAGTCGTCGAAGCGGCGCACGGTGATCGCGCCCGGCGCATGAAAACGGTGTCCGTAGGTGACGTTGCCCGAGCGGATGCCGTCGATCTCGAAATCGACGACCACCGGCTCCTCGGTCTCCGGGCCGAAGGTACAGAGGATGGATTGCAGCGGCCGCACCCAGCGCAACGATCCGGGTTTCGCCGAGGCCGGCCCCCAGCGCATCGATTTCGGCCATGGAAAGCCGCGGATGATGCCCGGCACCAGCTCGGCGATGATTTCTTCAGCCGCCCTGCCCGGCTTCGCGATGTGGGCGACATAGAAATCGCCCTTCTTCGGATCGGCATGGACATGCGCCTCGGCGATCGAGGAGAGACCGGCCTTGCGCAGAAAACCCTGGACCGCCTGTTCGGGCGCCTTGGTCGAGGGTCCCTTGATCTCCTCGCTGATGTCCTTCGAGCGCGCGGTCACGCCGCGAATGTCGAGCGCCAACCGGCGCGGCGTCCAATATTCGCGCGCCGCCTCATACGTCAGCCCGGCGTCGACCAGACCGTCGGTCATCATCTTCTTCAGGTCGCCCGCCGCCTTGCGCTGCATACGCGCGGGAATCTCTTCCGAACGGAGTTCTAAAAGCAGGTCGGGCATTGATTGTGCTCACGCGGCAAAATGGTCCGGCGGGGCATAGCAACTCGGCTGGCCGCTGTCACCCTTCCCCATGCAATCGGCGCATCTACCGACGATTTCCAAAAACATTCCGCTGCCTGTCGGGTCGAAGCGGCGTCATCCGTCCTTGGGTCAAAGATTTCCATGAACCGAACGCAGCGCTGAAGCGACCGACGCTCAGGCAGAGAACTATTGGCTGAACGACCATGAAGAAGGCATCGACATTCCTGCAGATCCTCGCGCTCAGCGCCTGTTTCGCGGCGCAGGCTCATGGCACGTTCACGATGCCTGGCGTTAGACAAGCGCTGCGGACAATGGCTGGCTCCAGCGGCCAAGGCGTATTGCCAATCAGCGCTTCGGTCGAAATCGCAAATAGCCTCTAAGCCGCCAGCCCGCCAGCCTGCGTCAGCAAAAACGCCTCGCCGCAGGCTTTGGCCAGATTGCGTACCCGCAAGATGTAGCTCTGCCGCTCGGTGACGGAAATTACGCCACGCGCATCGAGCAGGTTGAAGACGTGGCTAGCCTTGATGCACTGGTCGTAGGCCGGGAATACCATCCGGTGGTATCCCTCCCCCTTGAGGGGAGGGTGGCCAGACAAAGTCTGGCCGGGAGGGGTCGCTCGGACAGTGCTCGACGTCCTACTTGCGGTGCCTTCTGAGGCAACCCCCTCTGCCCGCTTCGCGGGCATCTCCCCCTCGAGGGCGGAGAAGGGCGCGCCGGCGTTGAGCAGCGCCTTGCACTCGGCTTCGGCGTCCTCGAAATGCCGAAGCAGCATCGCGGTGTTGGCGAATTCGAAATTGTGGCGCGAATATTCCTGCTCGGCCTGCAGGAAGACGTCGCCATAGTTCACCTTGTCGGCGCCCTCGCGGCCGTTGAAGTTGAGGTCGTAGACATTGTCGACGCCCTGCACATACATGGCCAGCCGCTCCAGCCCGTAGGTGAGCTCGCCCGCCACCGGCGCGCATTCGATGCCGCAGACCTGCTGGAAATAAGTGAACTGCGACACTTCCATGCCGTCGCACCAGCACTCCCAGCCCAGCCCCCAGGCGCCGAGCGTCGGGCTTTCCCAGTCGTCCTCGACGAAGCGGATGTCATGCAGAAGTGGATCGACGCCAATGGCCGACAGCGAGCCGAGATAAAGCTCCTGCAGATTAGCCGGGTTCGGCTTCAGGATCACTTGGTACTGGTAATAGTGCTGAAGCCGGTTCGGGTTCTCGCCGTAGCGCCCGTCCTTGGGCCGGCGCGAAGGCTGCACATAGGCCGCGTTCCAGCGCTTTGGCCCGAGCGCGCGCAGCGTCGTCGCCGGATGGAACGTGCCGGCGCCAACTTCCATGTCGTAGGGCTGGAGAACGATGCAGCCATAGTCAGCCCAGTAGTTATGCAAGGTCAGGATCAGCCCCTGGAACGAGCGGCTGGGATGCATATGGGCTGGGATATCAACAGTCACGGCGGCCTCGACGGGAAAGGCGGGAATGCGGCACCTGTTGGATCAGGCCGCATGGTCTTGTCCCGAAAAGTCTGCAACTTTTTGCTGCGCTGACCTTCGGTTCGGGATCAGGCTCTAGAGCGCCGCCCGTCAAGCGTCAAGGCGAAGGGTCAGCCCTTTGGCGCGGGCGCCGCTTCGGGCTTGACCTTCGGGGTTTCCTGCGCCGTGTTGGATTCGATTGGCGGCAGACCCTTCAGCAGTTTCTGCTGCAAGGCGGCGAGCACGTCGGGGTCCGGCTTCAGGTCGCGGGCCTGGTTCCACTGGAAGGTCGCTTCCAGCCTGCGGCCGACGCGCCAATAGGCATCGCCGAGGTGATCGTTCAGCACCGGATCTTCCGGCTTCAGCGACACGGCACGCTCCATTTCGCGCACAGCGTCTTCAAACCTGCCCAGGCGGAAATAGGCCCAGCCCAGCGAATCGACGATGTAGCCGTCGCTCGGCCTGAGGTCGACGGCCTTCTGGATCATCTGAAGGCCTTCCTCGAGGTTGATGTTCATGTCCACCCAGGAATAGCCGAGATAGTTCAGAACCTGCGGCTGGTCGGGGAACAATTCCAGCGCCTTGCGGAAATTCGGCTCGGCCTTGGGCCACTCCTTCAGCCGCTCATAGGCGATGCCGCGCTGGTAGAAAATATTCCAGTCGGCGCGGGTCGGGGCCTTCAGCACGGCCACCGCCTTGTCATAGAGACCGGCCGCGGAGCGGAAATCCTCCTTCGAGGCATAGACGCCACCGAGCGCCTGATAGGCGCGCATATCGTCGGGATGCGCTTCGACGAGGGCCTTCAGATGGGCGATGGCCTCGTCATAGCGGTCGAGATCTGCAAGGTTGAGGCCGAGCTGCAGTTCCGAAAGCGGCTTCAGCGGCGAACTGGCCGGGATGCGGCGGTAGAAGGCGATGGCGCCCTCGCCGTCCTTCAACTGCTCGGAAACGGCGGCGAGCTGGACAAGGGCCGCGTCGCTGTCGGGCCGCAGTGCCAGGGCATATTGCAGATAGAGGCGGACGAACGGCTCGCCGCCACCGCGATTGAGCGCGGTGGCGAGATCGAGCAGAATTTCCGAGGCGCCGTCGGACGGGCCGGCAACGAAGGGTTCGACCTTATCGCCCTTGGTGATCCCGTCGCGAAGCGCTGATATCTCAACCTTGCCGGGTGCAAATGCCTCGGCCTGATCGAGCACGGACAGCGCCTTGTCCTTGTCGCCCTTGCGGGCAAGAAAGGAGGCATAGGCCTGGGCGTTGCGCATCCAGGTTTCGGGCGCGGCGCTACCGGTTGCGGTGTCCTGCAAGGTGGCGGCGTAGATCGCATCCGCCTTTTCGGGCAGGCCCGACGCATCGGCGATCAGCGCGCGATGGAAGGATTTGAAGAGGCCGAACCAGTCCGGGCCCTGCAGCCTGTCGATGGAGGCCATGGCCTCGCTGGCGTCGCCGGCGCCCTGCTTGGCCCAGCCGGTCATAACGCCGGAGATCAGCCGGTCGAGGTCGGATTCGAGCGAAAGCTTGAGCCAGTACTCGGCCTTGGAAAAGTCCTTCTTGTGAAAGGACCCGACGGCCAGCGCCAGGCGCGAGAACCGCTCGACGTCGGGAACCGTCTTGAGCTTGTCGGCATAGACCAGGGATTCTTCGAAGCGCCCTTGCGCGATCAGCGACAGCATCAGGCTTTGCTGCAACGAGGTATCCTCGGGAGCGAAGGCGAGCGCCTGCTTGTAGTAGGCGATGGCGCTGTCGAGATCATTGTCGCCTTCGGCGACCCGCGCGGCAAGATAGGCCCCCGAGAACGATGTGATATTGACTGGCTCGGTGGTCTCTTTGGCATAGGCAGGCAGACCGGAGATCGCCATACCTGTCACAATTGCCAGCCCTGTCAGCCAGCGCGCACATCCTTGCCGCATCGTATCCCTTTCAGTCAAAGCCATGCCCGCCTCAGGGGGATCGCCGTAGACTCGATCTTTTCCAGGCAAAGCATGGCCTTTTTGGGGTCATGCTTCAACCCGGTCCGAATTCACAATCGGGTCACGCGATTAAAAACCACGCTAGGAGCGCCCAACTGCGACCGTCGACCGCGCTTTGCCGGCCTGGCATGCTGCCGTTGTCCTGCTGCAGAACCGGCACCCCGATGCCGCGCAGATTTTCGCCGAGAGTGGCGCGGTGGGCTAGCAGACAGATTTTTGGCACCCTCGAAAGAGCTTCCTGGCCACGCTTTGGAGCACTCTTGCGCTTGAAGACCGAGTACCGTGGTTCGTCTTGGCATCATCCATAACGCTGCCAAAACTAAGAAGTTCGGTGTTTGAGGTCGTTTAAGGTAGCTTTAAATCACGAGTTGGAACTCCAATCGGAGCGCCGTGCCGGCCAAATGCCGGCGATGCCGTTCAGTTCACCCGGCTGATGCAGAAATCGATGACGTCGATCAGCGCCGACTTCTGCGGCGTCGCTTCGAGCGGCGCCAGCGCGTCGCGGGCGATCTCGCCGAAATGGCCGGCGCGCCCGATAGTGTCAGCGATCGCGCCGTGGCGGGTCATCAATCCGATCGCCTTTTCCAGCCCGGCGTCGTCGGTGACATTGTCCTCGATGGCGCGCTTCCAGAAGGTGCGCTCGGCCTTGGTGCCGCGCCGGTAGGCGAGGATCACCGGCAGCGTCACCTTGCCTTCGCGGAAGTCGTCGCCGACATTCTTGCCCAGATCCTTGCTGGTGCCGCCATAATCCAGCGCATCGTCGATCAGCTGGAAGGCAAGCCCGAGATTCATGCCATAGGAGCGCAGCGCCGCGCGATCATTTCGCGTCGCCTGGGCGATGACCGGACCGACCTCGGCGGCGGCCGAGAACAGGGCCGCGGTCTTGGCCTTGATCACCGCGAAATGCTCATCCTCGGTGGTTTCGAGGTTTTTGGCGGCGGCGAGCTGCATCACCTCGCCCTCGGCAATGATAGAGGCGGCGCTGGACAGGATGTCGAGCGCTTCCAGCGAACCGACATCGACCATCATGCGGAAAGCCTGGCCAAGCAGGAAATCGCCGACCAGCACGCTCGCCTGGTTGCCCCAGATCATGCGGGCGGTCTTCTTGCCGCGCCGCATGCCGCTCTCGTCGACGACATCGTCGTGGAGCAGCGTGGCCGTGTGCATGAACTCGACTGATGTGGCGAGCTTGACATGGCCCTCGCCGGAATAGCCGAACATCTGGGCTGAGGCGAGCGTCAGCATCGGCCTCAGCCGCTTGCCACCCGAAGAGATCAGGTGGTTGGCAATCTCCGGGATCATCTCGACGTCGGAACCGGCCTTCGACAGGATCAATTTGTTGACGCGCCCCATATCGGTCGCCGTCAGATCGATGAGATCCTTGATGGATGCGGCTTCCCGCTTCCCGTTTTCGATGTTGAGAACGACACCCATGACAAACTCCCGTCTTAAGTCACGCGCACGACGGCACCCCGATACCGCTGCAGACTCTAGGGCGGTACCCACAGGCACGGCAAGAGGCGATTTGGCGCGGTCGAGGTGGCGATGGGAGCCACCCACGTTTACATAGACGCTGCAACCTGCGAGTTTCGTCCGATGATAGAGCTTATCCGCACCAACGATGCCGTGATCATCTCCTTTGTCGAATCGCTGATGCGCGATGCCGGTATCGGCTGTTTCGTCGCCGACCAGAACATGAGCGTGCTCGACGGTTCGATCGGCATCCTGCCCAGGCGCATCATGGTCGACGCCGACCAAGCCGATGCGGCGCGACGCATCCTGACCGATGCCGGCATCGCCAACGAGATGCGCCAGAAATAATGGCCGCGGCGCGCGCCACCCTTGTCCAGGACACGCCGGCCCATACGGTCGATGCCTTTCATCGCGGGCGGTTTTGGCTGGTGCAGCCGAAACAGGCCGGCCATCGCGCCGGCATGGACGCCATGATGCTGGCCGCTTCCGTGCCGTCCTCCTTCACCGGGCGCCTTGCCGATTTCGGCGCGGGTGCTGGCGCCGCAGGCCTGGCCGTGCTGTCGCGCTGTCCTGATGCCGAGGCCGTGCTCATCGAACGGTCTCCGGAGATGGCTGCCTTCGCCGCGACGACGCTTGCCCATCCCGGCAATGCGCATCTCAACGACCGCGCTTCGGTGATCGCCGCCGACGTCGCGCTGTCGGGCCAGGCGCGAACAGCCACTGGGCTTGCCGACAACTCCTTCGATTTCGTGATCATGAACCCGCCCTTCAACGCCGCCGAGGATCGCGCCACGCCCGACCCGCTCAGGAAGGCGGCGCATGTTATGGAAGATGGGCTGTTCGACAGCTGGATCCGAAGTGCGGCTGCCGTGGTCAGGCCGCGCGGCGGTCTTGCCGTCATTGCCAGGCCCGATCAACTCGGCGCCATCCTCGATGCGATATCGGGCCGCTTCGGCGACGCCGAGATGCTGGCGGTCCATCCTCGCCCTGAGGCAGCGGCGATCCGCATTGTCGTCAGGGCAATACTCGGCGCACGCGGAAAGCTGTCGATTCGCCCGCCGCTGATGCTGCATGCACAATCGGGCGACGGCCCGACCGAGCGGACCGAGATGATCAACAACGGGCTGGCTTCGCTGTTCGGCGACTGAGCGTTTTTCTACCGGCCGGCGGCGCGGCATTGCCGTTGGCCGGCGAATCCCTACATGCCTTCAAGCCAATTTGACCGGAGACCCCGTGAAACGCTTCCTCAACCGCCTGCTGCCGAAATCCTGGCGCTCCGACATCGTCGTCATTCCCGTCATCCGGCTGCACGGCACGATCATGCCCGGCGGCGGCCAGTTCCGGCCGAGCCTGTCGCTCGCGTCCACTGCCGGCCCTATCGAGAAGGCGTTTTCCTTCGATGCGCCCGTGGTCGCCATTTCGATCAATTCGCCAGGCGGCTCGCCAGTGCAGTCGCGGCTGATCTTCAGACGCATCCGCGACCTGGCGACCGAGAAGAACAAAAAGGTTCTGGTCTTCGTCGAGGACGTGGCGGCTTCGGGCGGCTACATGATCGCGATCGCCGGCGACGAGATCTTTGCCGATCCGTCCTCCATCGTCGGTTCGATCGGCGTGGTGTCGGCCTCGTTCGGCTTTCCCGAGCTGTTGAAGAAGATCGGCGTCGAGCGCCGCGTCCATACTGCCGGCCAGAACAAGGCGGTGCTCGATCCGTTCAAGCCCGAGAAGAAGGAAGATATCGAGCGGCTGAAGGCGCTGCAGCTCGATGTCCACGAGACCTTCATCGATCTCGTCAAGGACCGGCGCGGCCCCAAGCTCAAGGACGACCCGGACCTGTTCACCGGCCTGTTCTGGACCGGTAAGAAGGGGCTGGAGCTCGGCCTTGTCGATGCGCTCGGCGACATGCGCAGCGTGCTGAAGACCCGTTTCGGGCCAAAAACCCAGCTCAAGCTGATCACGGCGCCGCGCGGCCTGTTCGGCCGGTTCGGCTGGTTCGGCTCGAGCAGCGGGGGTTTTTCGGCGCCCGAGATCGCCGCGGCTGCCGCAAGCGGCGTGATCGATGCGGCGGAAGAGCGCGCGCTATGGGCGCGCTTCGGACTTTGAAAAACCGGTAAAAGCGTTTAATTTAAAAGCTTGACCGACCCGACCGGCCGCCGTAGCCGACTTTGTGAGGGAGGAGTTTGACATGCCACAGATCATTTTCTTCATCGCAGTCGGCGTTCTCGCCTATTTCGGCTATCGCTCCTTCATCAGGGAAGCCGAGCGCGTGACGGCCAAGATACGGCGCACCGAAAAGCAGGCGACCAGCGGCACAATGGGCACGCTGGTCAAGGACCCGAAGACCGGCGAATACCGTCTGGCCAAGGACTGACATCATTCCGCTCGCGACTGACACAGCGGATTCCGGCATCACCGTCCGGGCATTGCATGCATATGCCAAGATAAATCTCGCGCTTCACGTCACCGGCAGGCGCGCCGATGGCTATCACCTGATCGAGAGCCTGGCGGTGTTCACGCGCTTCGGCGACAGGGTCGAGATCGAGATTGCCGACAGCGACGGGTTTTCCGTGTCGGGCCGATACGCCTCCGCGGTCCCGTTCGACGACAGCAATCTGGTCGTGAAAGCGCGCGACGCGTTGCGAGAGCAGGCCGGTCAGCGGCATATGCCGCCGGTCGCCATCAGGCTCGAAAAGAACCTGCCGGTCGCGTCGGGCGTCGGCGGCGGGTCGAGCGACGCCGCAACGGTGCTGCGCGGGCTGGCGGAGACATGGAGACTGGACCTCGACGACGCCGACCTGGCGCGGATCGGCCTCTCGCTGGGCGCCGACGTTCCCATGTGCCTCGCGGCAAAGCCATTGATCGCGCGCGGCGTTGGCGACGAACTGTCGGCCGTGCCGGGCTTTCCCGCACTCGGGCTGGTTCTCGTCAATCCCGGCACTGCCATCTCCACGGCCGACGTGTTCAATGCACTTTCCGATCGCAACAATGAGGGACTGCCGCCGCTGCCGCGCAGCCTCGACTTCCACAGTATCCGCAACTGGCTGGAGATCACCCGCAACGATCTCGAGCCCGCGGCGCGGGCGATCCAACCCGCCGTCGGCAAGGCGCTGTCGGTGCTCAACAAGGCCGGAGCCGGGTTCGCCCGAATGTCCGGTTCCGGCGCAACCTGCTTCGGGCTGTTCGAGACAGGCAATGTCGCCAAGCGCGCGGCCGTCGATATCCGCAGCCGCCATCCCGACTGGTTCGTCGCCGCGACGCGAAGCATGACATCGGAGCCTGATACGCATGGCCAGGATTGACGAGAGCCGCTCCTTCATTCCCGTGCGCATCGCGGTGCTGACCGTTTCCGATACGCGCAGCCTCGCCGACGACAAATCCGGCGAGACGCTGGCCAACCGCATCGTGGAGGCCGGCCATATCCTGGCCGCCCGCGACATCGTCACCGACGACCGCGAGAAAATTCGAGACAAGGTTCTGGGCTGGTCGAGGGACGAAGCGATCGATGTCGTCATCACCACCGGCGGCACCGGCTTTACCGGTCGCGATGTGACGCCGGAGGCGCTGGAGCCGATCTTCGAAAAGCGCATGGATGGCTTTTCCGAAGTGTTCCACCGCATTTCCTACGACAAGATCGGCACTTCGACGATCCAGAGCCGGGCGACCGGCGGCATCGTCAACGCGACTTTCGTTTTCGTGCTGCCGGGTTCGCCCGGCGCCTGCAAGGACGCCTGGGACGGCATTTTGAAGCCGCAGCTCGACTACCGGCACATGCCCTGCAACTTCGTCGAGATCATGCCGCGCCTGGACGAGCATCTGCGACGCGGCGGCGCCAAGACAAGTTAGGCCAAGCTCCCAAGGCTGTTTCGGGGCCAAAAAATCAGCGAATAACCGGCTCGCCGTGGAAGCGCCGGCGCGAGGGCAGCGAGACGCCGAAGCCGACTTCCATCATCAGCCGCGGTTTGCGCGTCGGCACGGTGCCCATGTGGAAGCCGAAGGGATCCTCGACAAAGCCCAAACCTGCCTCGCCGGTCAGCGTAATCGGGCTCTGCGCGCCGTAGACGTTCAGAACCTCTTCCGCGGGATGGCCGACGAGGAGTGTCAACTGGTGCTTGAGGGCGCGGCGGTTGTGGCTGCCGCGGACATAGACATGCGGACCAGTCTCGGCATCGACCGGATTGAGATAGAAGAAGAATTTCAGCATCCGCCAATCGTCGAGATCGAAGTGGTATTTGCCAAGCGACGCCAGGTCCTTCTCGGCGTCGGAGACGGAGCTCGTCGGAAAGCTCCACCAGACGCGCGTGGTGATCAGCTTCGCCTGGCTGCCGAGGTAATGGGCGGCGATGTCGAGAAGCAGCGGATCGCGCTGCACGGTAAGCGCAGCATTGCAGCCGAGAACCCGCTCGAAAAAGTGGCCGCTGAGCAAGGGACGACCGAAGTGCTTCTCGGCGTCGGCGTGCTCGGCCGGCAGGAACTCCAGCCGTCGGTCGAAATTGCCGAAGCAAGGCGTGCGCTGCGCAAAGCTGGCGATCTCCTCGTGGACGGACGACGGCAGGGCAAGCCCGGAAAAGAGACCGTCCGAGCGGAGCGCGCCGACCACGGCATCACGATCGACGCCGGTGAACATCGTCTCCTCAGCTTTTTGTGCCGGTCGAACCGGTTTTGCGCCACGCCAATGCAACCGCCGCCCCGGCATGGTGCGCGCCAGCATGAACATCGGCAGCCATGCCGGATTCTCGCGAAGATCCGACAGATAGGTTGGAATCCGCACGGCAATGCGGCGCAGCAGGCTGCCGTTTCGAGCGATCGACTCGAGGCTTGCAGCACCGGATTTGTCAGGGCTTGAAAGGGCCATCACGATCCTCAGCTATGAGGGCAGCGTCGACGAAGCGTCGGCCGCTCACCGCTCAGGCGTTACCCATAACCGATCCGCCCGCATCGAAGGAATGGTAACCCCCGGCTAGATTTTGTGCAATGCACAATGAAAGGAGCTGTCGCAAACTTTCCGGCAAGCTTGACGGAGCATTAAGGCTCTTTGATTTCGCGACAACGCGTGTTTTGAGCGAGGTGGAACGAAGAGGTTGCGCACCGTGGAGAAGACTCGCGACGAGGCGATCAAACCCCGTCGAGAATGATGATCGTCGGCCGGTCGGGCAAGGTCTTCAGCGAAACCGTCAGCGACCGGCCGGAGAGGAATTCCACCGCGAAATCTTCACCCATCCTGCCTGTGAATTCGCTGATCGGGGTGGCATGGCGATGCATCGGCAGGATCATCGAGGAATAGAGCCGCGCGGTGATTTCGGTCATCCGGTCGAGCGACAGCGTCATGCCGCCGTCGATAGGCACCATAAGGATGTCGAGCCTGCCGATGGCGCCGTAATGCGCGTCCTCCAGCCGGTGGTGCAGATGGCCGATGCAGAGCCCCGCCACTTCGAAGATGAAGATGGAATTGCCGTCCTTGCCGAGATCGCCGCCATTGCGGATGTCCGTGGGCACGTTGCGGATGTAGACATCGTCGACGACAAGCGCGTGGCGCGCCGGACCGCCGTCGGGATTCCAACCGCGCAGCACATATTCGATGCCGGGATCCGGATGGTCCGAATAATGAGTGCGGTGGGCCTTGTTCATGGTCACCACGCGCGGCAGCGGGTCAGCGCCGTAGACGCCGGAAAAGTCGGTGGCGATCCTGACGCCGGCGGGCGTCTCGATGATGTAGGTCGAATGGCCGGCATAGGTGATCGTAACGTCGCCGTCGACGAAAGCCTGGGCCAGCAGAGGCGTCTGCGCCTTTGGCGCTGTGAAGCTGGCATAGGTGGCCGACGGCAGCGCTTGGGCGATCGCAACGCATCTCGATGGCGGCGGCTCTTCCTGGGCCGATGCGGCGAATGGCCACAAAGCCAGAGTCAGCAGAACGGCGACAGATAGGCGGAGCATGACTGCCTCCCGCGGCAGGATCGGCGCGCTCATGCCACGATAGCGCTAGCAATTGTGATGGCTATCGTCGGGACAGTCACGTTTTCGCGAGCGCCGGAGGGGCTGGTCGTCTGGACCTTTTGTCCCGACTTGCGCGACAAATCGCGTGGAATGGGACGCGCCACGGCCCTGCCGCCCCCGATGATATCGTCAGCGATCAGGGCGTCGGACGGAAGACGCCGTTCTCGTCGCGCTTGAGCGGCGCCTTCTGCCGGGAAAGCGGCACACCAGGCGCCTCGGTGACCGAAACGCCCTCCGTCCAATCGGCGGGTGCAATAGCGATGTAACGCGCATATCCGCCTGACCCGCCAAGCGGCTTGGCAAAGCCGATTGTGACCAACGCACCGGCCTCTGGCACCTTGTCGAGGTTTGCAACGCCTTCTGCTTGCGTGAAATCGTTGTGAAGCAGCCAATGTTCGCCTTCGAGATTGGGCGTGGTGTCGGTGTCGAGCGGCTCATGACCATGAAACAGAATCTTCCGCTCCAGATGCAAAAACTTCAGCGCGTCCAAACTGACGCCTGGAAACGGCTTCTGGTTGAAGCGGGCGGCATCGGACCATTTCTTGTACCAATCCGAACGCACGAAGACGACCGAACCCTCCGGTATGCGGCCGTGCTCCTTTTCCCATTCTTCGATGTCGGCGACCTGGAGGTGATAGCCTTCGTCAGTCTGCACCTTGCCGCTGACGTCAATCACGACGAGCGGCCGCACGGCATAAGTGGCCGGCAGGTCGCTGATCGTTGCACCGAGTGGGTTCCAATGGGAGGGTGGATCGAGCTGCGTGCCATATTGGTCCGTCGACAACTCATAGGCGCTCGCAACGAAGCCATGCTTGTCGTAGGTGAACTCTTCGCCGGCCTTGACGTAGCCCTCAATGTCCTTCCCGGCGACCGTCGGTTTGAACTTGGCATTGGCGAAGCCCGGCCATACAGGCTGCACCGGCTCGAAGGCATGGGTCAGATCGATATACTTGGCCGATTTGAGCGTGTTCTCATAAACCGACCAAAGGGACGATTCCTGCGCCACCGCGATCGTCGGCACTGACCAAGCAGCTCCTAGCAAGGCGATACGAACGAATTGAGATACATTCATCTGCAATCTCCCCGAAATGTCGCCGAGTATCGCGAGTTTCCCGCAGGACGACAAGCATTGCATTCTCCCAGGAGTGTCGGGCCAATACGGCTTCCATCCTGCCGCTTTCCGCCCACGGCTTGCGCGCCGCCTCATCCCAGCGGAGGACGCGCTCTTCCCTCGCCCGCTTACCGTAGAGGGAAGCCCCTCACTTCACAGGCGCCACCCAAATCTCGGCGTCGAGCCTCTTGGTCGCGAGGCCGCGGGCGATGGCCTCGGCGCTGCGGGCGTTTTTCGCCAAGGCCGCGGCCTGACGCTTGCTGATCACCAGCCCTTCGGCCAGTGCCCGGTTTCCCGAAAACACCCGCGACAGGAACGGCACGCGATTGCCGCGCGCCCGCGAGAACCGCGCCGGCATGGTTTGCCGAGCCGTGTGGGCGACGACCTCGTCGATCCAGCCCTCCGCCAATCGCGCGCCCGGCTCCAGCAGCAGCAGCCAGTCGCCCTTGGCCTGCTTGATGCCGGCAGCAATGCCGCCGCTCGCCACATAAAGGCAGCCGGCATGTTCGGCAACGCGGTGCGTCTGGTCCGTCGAGCCGGTGTCGCAGACGATGACATCGCGCACCACGCCCTCGACCGCGCCGCCGATCAGCGAGGCGAGCGTGCGGGCAAGTCTCTCTTCGTCGTTCAGGGTCTGGATGAGAACGCTGAGCATCGTTAGCCGAATAGCTGAAAGCCGGGCGCAGCGCCAGTTTTTGCGACGCATCATAAAAATGTTCTTGATTTGTTCCAGTCAGTAAAATAGGATTATTTTCATGAACAGCGCGATTCGACAGCCAGCCGACAGTCCTTGGGAGAGGGCGAAAATGGAACAGATCGTGCGTGCCGACATTGCTGCCTTCGGGGCTGGAAGAGCCGAGATGGCCAATGCAATGATCGAGCAGAGTGGCGTCCGTATCCGTCCGGAGCGCAATCGCGGCCGGTCCGCCGGCATCAATCCGTCCGGTCGGTTTGAACCGGTCAGCCGGCATGTGTTCGACGATGGCTGGAATTCGCTGGAGGAGCTGCCGCCGTTCAAGACCGAGGTGCAGGTCGAGAAGCCGCGCACCATCATCACCCGCAACGAATCGCCCGACATTTCCTTCGACCGTTCGATCAATCCCTATCGCGGTTGCGAGCATGGCTGCGTCTATTGCTTCGCGCGGCCGACGCACAGCTTCATGGGCCTGTCGCCGGGGCTGGATTTCGAATCGAAGCTTTTCGCCAAGCCGGATGCGGCGCGGCTGCTCGACAAGGAACTGTCGAAGGACGGCTATCAGCCGCGCACCATTGCCATCGGCACCAACACCGATCCCTACCAGCCGATCGAGAAGCAGTACCGGATCATGCGCGAGATCCTCGAAGTGCTGGAGGCGCGCGGCCATCCGGTCGGCATCGTCACCAAATCCGCGCTGGTGACGCGCGACATCGACATTCTGTCGCGCATGGCCGAACGCGGGCTGGCCAAGGTGGCGCTGTCGGTGACGACGCTCGACCGCATGCTGGCCAGAACAATGGAGCCGCGCGCGTCGACGCCGACCAAGCGGCTGGAGGCGATCAGGCAGCTTTCGGATGCCGGCATTCCGGCCTCGGTCATGGTCGCACCGATCGTCCCCGGACTGACCGACCAGGAGATGGAGCGCATCCTTGATTCCGCCTACGCGGCGGGCGCGCGTGAGGCTGGCTACGTCCTGCTGCGCCTGCCGCTAGAGGTCGCGCCGATCTTCAAGGATTGGCTGCTGCGCCATTATCCGGACCGCTACCGTCACGTGATGTCGCTGATCCGCTCGATGCGCGACGGCAAGGATTACGATTCGGAATGGGGCAAGCGCATGAAAGGCTCCGGCCCCTATGCCTGGCAGATCGGCCGGCGCTTCGAGATAGCCGCCAAAAGGCTTGGCCTCAATGCCGAGCGGCGGTCGCTCAGGACCGACCAGTTCGTCGCCGCAGCCAAGGCAACCGAGCAACTGATGCTGCTTTGAAGACATCGTGTGCCGCCGCTGCCGGCGGCACGTGAAAAATCCCGTCCGGCCTGTCCTGTCCCCGGGCTTGCAGACGGTGCCCTCCGGGTCCGGTGCCCCACCGACCCGGAGGGGCTTGCGGAGAATCGGAGCCGATGCGAACCTCGCCGCAACATGGCTCGCGCGCGCTCTGATTCTCCGCTTCTCTTCGAAATCGTCGAGAGACCCGATTTCTCCTTCGAGACGAAGGCGATGACGGAGGGCCTGGGGCCGGTGGCGGGAATGGACGAGGCCGGCCGCGGCCCGCTCGCCGGGCCGGTCGTCGCGGCGGCGGTGGTGCTCGATCCCGCTAACATTCCCGACGGCCTCGACGATTCCAAGCGCCTCAGCCATCTGCAGCGCGAGGCGCTGTTCCTGAAAATCCTCGGCTCCGCTCTTGGCGTGTCGATGGCTTCGGTCAGCGCGGAAGGCATCGATGGCAGCAATATTCTCAAGGCCAGTCTGGAGGCGATGCGTCGCGCATTGGTCGGGCTCTCGGTGCAGCCAAAGCTGGCCTTGGCCGACGGGCGCGACGTGCCACCCGGACTGCCATGTGAAGGCAGAGCGCTGATCAAGGGCGACCAGCGCTCGCAGTCGATCGCCGCCGCCTCGATCGTCGCCAAGGTGATGCGTGACCGGATGATGTGCGGCTGCGGCAGCCATCACGCGCATTACGGGTTCGAACTCCATATGGGCTATGCGACGCTCCGTCACCGCACCGCGATCGAGATGCATGGACCGGTGGCGCGGCTGCACCGCGCGTCCTTCGCACCGTTCCGGCTTGGCGGAACCGAAGTGCTCGATGAAGAGAGCCTTTCGGGCCTGGATTGAGCGACGGTCCACCGCCGCGCTTTCGTGCCGAATGGTGGAGATTGGCGAAAGCGGCGATGAGGGTAATCTCCCCCCTTGAGGGGGAGATGGCCGGCAGGCCAGAGGGGGTAGCCGCGCGCAAAGCGCCCACCTTGTCTTTCGTCCTACATGGCGTCGCGCCAGCCGAGGCGACCCCCTCTATCGCCTTCGGCGACATCTCCCCCTCAAGGGGAGAGATTACCCGCAGCCGCTTTCGCCCAACAAAAAGCCGCCCGGTTTCCCAGGCGGCTTTCGATGAATCTCTCGATAAAATCGCTTAATTCAGCTTCGACTTCACGTCCTGAAGCGAGGCCTTGAACAGGTCGGCGCCGGCGTTTGCGTCGATCTTGCCGGCGAGCAGCGTGCGTGCGGCTTCGACGGCGATATCGACGGCGCTGGCGCGCACCTCGCTGATCGCCTCGCGCTCGGCCTGACCGATCTTCTGTTCGGCAAGTGCGGTGCGCCGGGCGACATAGTCCTCGGTCTTCTTGTGCGCCTCGGCAGCCAGCATGTCGGCCTCGCGCTTGGCGGCGGCGACGATGTCGGCGGCCTCCTGCTCGGCTTCCTTGCGCTTGCGCTGGTATTGGCCGAGCAATTGCTGGGCCTCCTCGCGCAGCCGGCGCGCTTCTTCAAGCTCATTGCTGATCTTGTCGGCGCGGGCGTCGAGCGCCTTGGCGATCAGCTTAGGCACCTTGATGTAGACGGCAATGGCCAGGAAAATGACGAGGGCGACGGTGGCCCAAAGTGTCGCGAGTGATGTGGCGTCCATGATGCGCTCCTCACCGGGCCACGGATTTGACGGCTGCCGCGATCTCGGCCTTGCTGGCCTTGCCGCCGACAAGCGCCTCGACGATGGCCGAAGCGGTGTCCTCGGCGATCGTGCCGACTTCCTTCATGGCATTGGCCTTGATGGATGAAATGCGAGCCTCGGCTTCGCCAAGCTTCTGGTCGAGAGCAGCCTCGACCTTCTTGCGGGCGGCCTCGGCTTCCGCCTTGGCGGCATCGTTGGCCTGCTGGCCGATCGCATTGGCCTTGGTCTTGGCCTCCGCCAGTTCCTGCTCATAGGCGGCAACGGCGGCATCGGCCTCGTCCTTCAGCCTGGCGGCGTGGTCGAGATCCTGCGTGATGCGGTCGTTGCGGACATCGATGATGCCGCCGACACGCGGCATCACCACCTTCTTCAGGAACAGGTAGAACAGCCCGAAGGTGATCGCCAGCCACAGAAGCTGCGACGGGAATGTCGCCGGATCGAATGGCGGGAACACGCCGTGCGCCTCGGCAGGCACGCCGGTGCCGGAATGCGTATCGCCTTCCGTGCCGGTATGGCCGCCTTCGACGGCGGGCGCGGACTCTTGCGCAAAGGCAGATGTCACGAACATGGACTATCCCCTGATATCAGGCCTGCCGCCGATTGCGGCCGGCCTGTCCAATTCCCAATGTTAGCCGACCAGGGGCTCAGCCGAACAGGGCCAGAAGCGCGATGAGAAGGGAGAAGATGCCCAGCGCTTCGGTCACGGCGAAGCCAAAGATCAGGCGGCCAAACTGGCCATCCGCGGCCGACGGGTTGCGCAACGCGCCCGCCAGATAGCTGCCGAAGATGTTGCCGAGGCCAATACCGGCGCCACCCATGCCGAGGCATGCGATGCCAGCGCCGATGAACTTTGCTGCTTCTGCTTCCATGTGTTCAACTCCTTTGGATCTAAAATTCCGTTGCAATTCCATCCGGCAGCAATGCCGAAACTCTTGGCCAGCCTGGGCGTCAGTGCCCGGGATGCAGGGCGTCGTTCAGATACATGCAGGTCAGCACGGCAAAGACGTACGCCTGCAGGAAGGCGACCAGCAATTCTAGCGCCGTCAGCGCCACGGCCATCGCCAGCGGCAGGACCGATCCCGCAATGCCGAGCGTGCCAAGCGCGCTCAAGCTCACAACGAAGCCCGAGAACACCTTCAGCGTGATGTGGCCGGCCAGCATATTGGCAAACAGACGAACCGAGAGGCTGACCGGGCGCGAGACGAAGGAAATCACCTCGATCAGCACCACCAGCGGCAGCAGGTAAATCGGCACGCCATGCGGGACGAACAGTTTCAGGAAACCGAGGCCGTGCTTCATGAAGCCATAGACGACGACGGTTCCGATCACCAGCGCGGCAAGGCCGAAAGTGACGATGATGTGGCTGGTGACGGTGAAAAAATACGGGAAAAGACCGAGCAGATTGGCAACGAGCACGAACATGAACAGCGAAAATACCAAGGGGAAGAACTTCATGCCTTGGGTTCCGGCTGCGTCCCTCAGCATGTTGCCGACGAATTCGTAGGCCATTTCCGAGACCGACTGAAGACGGGTGGGGACGAGACTGCGGCTCGAGGTGCTGAGATAGAGGAACGCCGACGCAACGGCGACGGTCGCGACCATGAAGAGCGCCGAATTGGTGAATGACAGGTCGTAGCCGCCGATCTCGATCGGAATCAGCTTGCTGATATGGAACTGGTGAATCGGATCGACCTTGTCAGCAGCCACTTTAAATCCCCATCAAAGCCGAACGCGGCTTTAGTGTCCTGTTCACTGCGCCGGCAAACGGCGCCTCAAGTTCATTCTTTCGGATCGTGGGTTTTGTCGCCCTGTCCGAATTGCGCCATAAGCCCCGCGGAGCGCATGACATTGAGCACACCGGCGCCAAAGCCCAGCAGCAGGAACACGATCAGACCCCATGGCGATGTCCCCGCCACACGGTCGATGATCCAGCCGAGACCAGCACCAACCACTATCCCGGCGATGAACTCGCTGGACAGCTTGAGCGCCTGGCCATATCCGGCCGCACTGCCCGCCTTCGCGTCGTCTTTCCCCTCGAGCCGGTCCGGCCGCCTTGTCGCAAGCGATGCTTCAAGGTCGCGCCGGCGGCGCTCAAGATCGTCGTCGCGGATGTCGGCTTGACGCTGTTTGCCGCGGCCGGTTTCTCCGGTTCCGTCTGGCCCATTCTTGTCGGCCATCGCAACCCCCCTTGCCCGATCAGATCGTCACCGTCCGTCCGCTCTTAAGTCGCCGGCAACATAGTTAGAGGGTCCGCGCCCGTCAAGCCACGGGCGGGACTTCAGCTTCAAGTATTTTCTCTAATTAAATCAATGCCTTGCCAGGGTGCGACATCGTGCCCGCTGCCGCCGCTGGCGTACCGTGACCGAATCCCTGCGGCGACGGGTCTTCTATCGACCGCGCCCGGGCCTTGCCGGAGCGCTCAGCTCCAGCCGCCGCCATAGGTGCGGTAGAAGATGTGCAGGCCGATCTTGGTCATTTTTTTCATCGTCCGCGCCCAACCCGGGTTGACGTAGTTGGCGTAATAATGGGTCGACGATCCGACTTCCGGGATAAAGATCTTGCCGGCAGTGACTGCCATGGCGATATCCTGCGCGGTCTTGTAGTGGGCTGGGCTCTGGATGCGTTTCTTTCTGCCGTCGCAAGCGAAGGAAAACTGACAACGGTTGAACCATTTGTCGTTCTGATAGACGACGCCGCAGATCGAGTTCGGATAGGCCGGATTGCGAACGCGATTGAGGATGACCTGGGCGACGGCGGCCTGGCCGCGCACGGATTCACCGCGCGCCTCGAAATAGATGCCGTTGGCGAGGCAAGTCTGTTCCGGCTTGGAGAAGACGCTCGCCGGCAGCGGAGTTTGCATCCACGAATGATCGCCCTTGGCCACCGGCGGAATGAAACGGCCATCGTTCGGCTTCTCGTCCTGAAGCAAGGCCTCGAAGGGCGAAGCCTGGGCATAGTCGGGCGCGGCCGCTGCGTAGGCGGTCGCTAGGACGTCGGCACGATCGTTGTTGACCAGGGCGGCCAGCATGGCCGGCACGCCAGGATCCGCCTTCTTGTCGACGCGCCTATGAAACGCGGCGGCAATCTGGATCTCCTTGCCTTTGATCTCGGGCCTGGCGAAAGCCATTTTCAGCCCGCTGTCCATGCTCGGGCGAAGCAGCGAGGAGGTGCGCTCGAAAACCGAGCCGGCGTTGAAGTTCTTCGGCGGCGCGACCGGCGAGACGATGATGATGCGGCCCTTCTTGTCGGCGCGCATGATGCGGTCCTCGTCGGGCGTGGTGCTGGCCACGCTGCCCTTGCCGCGAAATGACACGGCGCCGATGCCGGGCAACCGGACGCCGGAACCCGAGATCGAGCCGGTGGTGTCGGAATCGAGGAAAGGCATTTCGGCGGCATGGACCGAGCCGGCGACGGATTTCTCGACATAGGCGTTCCAGCGGGCGTTCGGCGCCTTGAGACCGGAAACCAGGCTCGTCATGTCCTGGTAGGCAATGACATTGGGAAAGCCGACCCAGATGCCAAGTCCAATGACCAGAGGAGACAGAAAGGAACGTCTTTTCTCACCGGCGAAAGCGACAAGCCGCTTCAAAACACGTCGATGCACGGAACTCTCCAGAAACGCAACGGACCCCACTGGAGAGGCACAATGATGCATTAACCTTGATGGGGCGTTAACGGAGCTCGACAGCGCCAATCATTTCAAAGGCGTTGTTGGAGACGGTTCCAACGGTCCCAATAACCGGTCTCTCGCTTCAATGAGGTCTTTCGGTGGCGTGCTGGTCCGGTCAGGGGATAATTCCCCGAGGGCCCCGGCGTAGCTGGATCTGGCGGGTACCGCAGCATTTCTTGAACTTCCTGCCTGAACCGCAAGGACATTGATCATTGCCGCCGCGTTGCAGCCGGCCGACCAGGGGCAGCAGCGCTGCGGAAGGCAGGAGCGATGCCGCAAGGGCAGTCAACTTGGCCGAGATTCCCGGCACGACGAGGCGACGTCCGGATTTGAACCCTCGCCACGCCCGTTCGGCCACATACTCCGGATCCACTTTGGGCAAGATGTTGAAGAGCACCGTCTGATTGGCGCCTGACCTTGCGAGAAACTCCGTCGACACCGGGCCTGGTGCCACGCATGTGACCGTCACACCGGTTCGGCGCAATTCCTGGTGAAGCGCCTCTGAGAAGACGCGCACGAAACCTTTGCTAGCGAAGTACAGAGCCATGTAAGGCCCGGGAAGGAACCCGGCCACGGAACTGAGGTTGAGCACCCCGCCCCGTCGGCGCGCCACCATTCCGGGCAGAAAATGGAGGGTCAGTTCGGTGAGGGAATGGATGTTGAGATCGATGATGCCGAGTTGACCATCGATAGGCAGCGCCGTCGTGGCGCCCCGCAGGCCATAGCCGGCGCTGTTGACCAGGACATCACAGACAAGGCCGTGTGCGGACAGAAAGCCCTCCAGGCGCATTGGCGCATCGCCTGCCACGAGATCCAACTCAAGCGTGAATGCCTCGCCACCCGCCTCCCGAACCTCAGACGCCGCGGCGGCCAAACCCTCGGGCGAGCGGGCAACCAGCACAACCGCGCCGTGCTCCCGTGCAGCGACGCTCGCAATTGCCCGGCCAATTCCACCCGAGCCGCCAATCACAACGACGGCTGGCCGGAATTCACGGTGCGAAATCACGTCGCGTTCCTCTGTCTTGCAGGAGCGGCAACACTTTGACCGAGCAGCACCACTTCATTGGCGACAGTGCCGTTCAGAATCTTTTCGAATCTCTCCAGTGCTCGTGCGACGTTCGCTCCATCCATGACCCGGTGATCATAGTGGATGCGGACATTCACCGATCCGTCTTTGCCGATCGGACCGTAGTTTAGAAGCGTGGTCAATGGTGTCAGCGGGTTGAGTGATTCCGCACCGAGACCAGAATAGACGGACAGTTGGAAGGTACCGAAGTAATTTGCCCTTTGCCGAGCGATGTTCAACCCTAGCCACATAAGCAGCCACCTGACGGGCGCGGGCGCACCTGCCATCCGCAAGGCACGCCGGAACTCCGGGACCTCCAGGATCGGCCGTGATCGAGCCGCGTGGATGGATTCCTCAAGTTCCGTGATAGAGTAACGCTCCGGACGTTTGATGCAGCTCAGCAGAACGGCCGGCTCGCCATCATATTCGCGCTCGTGGGCAATCGAGGCTACGCTTGCCGGATACTCGTAAAGCTGCGGCCAGGGCAACTTGACATAGGCGCGCCGCAGCTCCGGCATCTCTAGGGCGAGAAGCGCATATCCTTTCAGGAAGATCGCGGTCCACGAGGGCCTGATCTGCTGCGCCATTCTAGCCCTTACGAGTGGGCCGAGGTTCATCTGACGCTGCACCGCGACCCGTGGCACGCCGATCGAAAACCTCATCAGATCGCCAACAAGGCGCCGGGGCGCCGAAAGCTTGAGGGCTCGGCCTCGCATCAAAAGACCTCTAGTAAAGATAAGGGACTATTCGCTTGGTCTTTTCCATATAGGCACGGTATTGCGAGCCTAAATTCTCCAGCATCATACGCTCTTCCTTGTCCACTCTCAGCAGGAAAAGGACGGTGAAACCAATCAAACCGGATATGCCCGCGACCCAGTTCGGCAGCAGAAAGAGCTGGCCGAGCCCCATAAGCAGGAACGAGGTGTACATCGGGTGACGGACCAAGGCGTATGGCCCGGCGCTGACCAGTTCATGCCGTTCGCGAATCTCGAGCGTAATCGACCAGTTACGGCCAAGTTCCTTGTGGGACATGCGAAAAATCCACAGCGCAGAGCAGAAGATGAGGGTTCCGAGCGCCACCGACCACACGCTGGCCGGATAGTCAGCCGCTGCGGGGATGCCGGTGGCGACATAGAAGCCAGGCAGGATCGCCAGGCCAAGGAGAGCCGACGCAAGCCCGACGGTGTCGGAAATTGAGCGGCCGCCAGCTACAATTCGCACGCGCCTTGCCCGGCGCTCGAAGGGATACCGGATCACGTACCAAGCAACGATGCCGATCACCCATATGATCTCGCCAACTGTGGCTACAGCAATGGTCACTTCAGGTCACCGGAGCCTTTTCTCGATCTGGACCACGATAAGCCGTCGCAACGATGTCACCGTCCGAGTTGTCGACCGATCGACATTCAGAGCGAGTTTCTTTCGGACTTAACCGGGCGAATGAGGCGAAAGCGGGTTTTGCCGATCGCATTTCAACCCCCGTTCATCTCCCGAAGCTTGGTTATGAATTGTTGCGGCCGGAGCCAGGTACCGGGGGTCTTATACCCCATCGATCTGGCGATGTCCGCTACGAATGCGTTGCAGTTGTAAAGCGAGGCGTGCCAAAGTGGAGAACTGGCCTGCAGCTTTCGTATGCTCGCGACGACTTTCCTATATTCGGCTTCGGTGAGCAAAACTCGCCAGCTTGCCGACCGGTAGGCATCTTCCAGGTCGCCGTCCGTCCACCCGGTCGAGGCTGGCACGGGCGCCAAATGGCCGAGAACATAGACATTGGGATCATCGGACTTCGGAGCGAGCCCCGCGACTTCGGGGTTGACCATCCGTCCCGCCTGGTTCAATCGTCCAAAAATCACGTAGGAATGGCCGTAGGTAAGGGCGTATCGGGAGCGGAACTCGATGAAATGCCGTTGGGCCGCGCGCGCCGGCATTGCCGCGGTTTTCAATGCGCGATCATTGGACACAAAAGTCGGCTGGGGCTTGTTGTCCTGCGACTGACATGACGCCGCGACAAGCGCGAGCAGGGCCACAATTGTTGAACGGCCACTTACAAGCGTCATCTCATCCAGAACTCCGAGGACCGCAGACCTAGGATCAGCCAATGCCCGTTAACCGCAGGTAGGCTGCGAATCGGCCTTGGCCCCTGTATATCGATAGGGAAGGGCCTGGCGGCCCTTCCCCAAATCTCCGAAAGCCGGTGCTTATTTAATCACGGGCTCTTCTACGGCAGCGGGTTCCGGCGGAGGAGCCTTCCCCTTCCCTTTACCGATCCCGTTCGCGCAGCCGCTCAGGCTGGTAACGGCGAGGGTAGCAACCATTACAATCAACATCCTGCTCATCAAGCAATCCTTTCCCCAGGGGCGGAACAGCCTATAGAATCGCCACAAATAAAAAGATATGCAGCCCCGCCAAGTTAGCTGCGATCTACACCAAAGCCTAGTGCAGAAATGCCACAGTCGGCACCCGGTTGCAGGCGGCACCTTTGCAGTGACGTGCTGGCAGGGTTCACCATCCAACGGAAATCAGGCCTGCCCACCATCAAATAACCACCACCGTGGTGCCCAAAGGTGTACGGTCGTAGAGGTCGATGATGTCGTCATTGATCAAACGGATGCACCCGTTCGATACCGCTGTGCCTATCGTCCATGGCTCGTTTGTACCATGTATCCGGAAGTGGGTGTCGCGCCCGTTGCGATAGAGATAAAGGGCACGTGCACCAAGCGGGTTATTTGGTCCGCCGGGGACCCCCCCTGCATACTTCACCAGGCGCGGCTTGCGCCTCATCATGTTGGCGGTGGGTGTCCACGACGGCCAGTCCGCCTTGCGGGCGACGGTCGCTGTACCCTTGAACGAAAGTCCCTGCTCGCCGACGCCGACGCCGTAGCGCGTCGCCCACCCGTCGGTCTCGACGGCATAGAGAAAACGTTGCGAAGTATCGACGACGATCGTTCCAGGCGGCTCGTTGCCGTCGTACCGCACATGCCGCCGTCGGAAACGAGGATTGAGGCCATTCCTTGGTCCGAACGCGGATGAAATCGGCTCCGTCACCTGTCGTAACGTCGACGTACATCCGGAAAGCATCAGAGCCAGACTACCCAGCACGAGCCCCCGGCGCGCAATGTGGTGTTCATCCATTTCTACCTGCTAGGAAACTGGTCAATCTACCGCCCGCCCTCGTCTCTACCATTGCAAGGCCGGCGGGCCAAGTCTCGCTGTCTGGTAGCAAAATGAATTCACAGGATTGATAAGCGAATTGGAGCGAAACTTCTTGCGATAACCGTCTGCCTCTGTTCGGTTATGTCACGATGGCATAGGACAGAGACCATGAAGCCTGACTTCCAGGGTAAAGTCGCGATTGTGACCGGCGGAGGCTCCGGAATAGGAGCGGCTGTTTCACGGCAACTCGCGCAGGAAGGAGCCGAGGTTGTTGTCGCCGATCTTGATGCCGAGGCCGCGCGCTGCATGGCCGCCGAAATAAACGCGCAAGGAGGCAGGGCCTACGACGTTGCGGTCGATGTCACGGATGCGGCAGCCGTCGAAAAGCTGATCGAGTTCACTATCCAGAAATGCGGCGGACTGGATGTGGCGGTAAACAATGCAGGTATCGACGGCGTTCGAAAAGCAACGGCAGACTATCCGCTCGACAACTGGCACAGACTGATAGACGTCAATCTGAATGGCGTCTTCTACAGCATGAAGTACGAAATCGCCGCGATGCTGGATCGAGGCGGAGGCGCCATCGTGAACATGTCCTCGATTCTCGGTTCCGTCGGCTTGCCGACTGCGTCCGCATACACGGCAGCGAAACACGGGGTCGTTGGATTGACCAAGGTGGCGGCGATTGAATATGCGAGGATGGGCATCCGGATCAATGTCGTCGGCCCCGGCTGGATCGAAACGCCTCTTTTATCGGAGCAAATGGAGATATTAGCCACCCGGCGCATGGCAGCCCTTCAGCCGATGGGCAGACGCGGCAAACCGGAAGAGGTAGCGACTCTTGTATGCTTCCTGTTGTCCGATCAGGCCAGCTTTATCACTGGGAGCTACCATCTGGTGGACGGAGCTTACACCGCCCATTAGGTGCGGTGGCTGGCCCCACTCGGCTGGCTGCTGTCAAGGTGATGACGCCGCAGATCGCCGGGCTGCCCGCACTGCCTGAGATGGCGCTGTTCCCGCGTCGCAAGGGAGGCCGAGCCAGACCCGGTGGCGGCGTGACTTGCCGACATCCTGCTGCAGGTGGCGGTGGAATCCCTGCCCGAAAGTGTGCAGGCGCTGCCCGCGAGCGGCCAGCGGAGCGTAGCCTGATGCGGGCGCCCAGAAGACGCGGCGCTCAGCGGCGTTTTTTGGCCTTGCTGGCGAACGGATTTTCCGAGGTGCGCAAGGCGATGCGGATCGGCACCCCTGGCATGTCGAAGGCTTCGCGCAGACTGTTGGAGAGATAGCGGACATAGGATTGCGGCACCGCGTCCGGCCGTGAGCAGGACACGACGAAGCCCGGCGGGCGCGTCTTGGCCTGCGTGACATATTTGATCTTCAGCCGGCGCCCGGCGACGGCAGGCGGCGGATGATGCGCCAGGATGCCTTCCAGCCAGCGGTTGAGCTTGCCGGTCGAGACGCGGCTGTTCCACACTCTGTGCGTCCTGATGACGGCATCCATCAGCTTGTCGAGGCCGCGCCCGGTCTCGGCCGAGACCGGCACCGCCTGCATGCCGCGCGCCTGTGGCAACAGCCGCTCAGTCTTCTCGCGCAGTTCCGCCAGGAGTTCCTGGGGGTGGTCGATCATATCCCATTTGTTGAAGGCGATCACCGGCGCGCGGCCCTCGCGGATGATCAGGTCGGCGATTTGCAGATCCTGCTTCTCGAAGGGAATGGTGGCGTCGAGCACGATGATGACGATCTCGGCAAAGCGGATGGCGCGCAAGCCGTCCTGCACCGACATGACTTCCAGCTTCTCGTGAATCCTGGCCTTGCGGCGCATGCCGGCCGTGTCGAACAGTTTCAGCCGGCGCCCATGCCAGTCCCAGTCGACGGAGATGGAGTCACGGGTGATGCCGGCTTCCGGTCCGGTCAACAGCCGCTCCTCGCCGATCAGCGCGTTGATCAGCGTCGATTTGCCGGCATTCGGGCGACCGACAACGGCGATGCGCATCGGTTTGGTATCGTCATAGCTCGGCTCGGCATCAGGATCGGTGATGTCCTCCCCGATCAGCACCTCGCTGGCGGCGGTCTCCTCGTCCGCATCCTCTTCTTCTTCGCCGAAGGCGCGCGCCTCGCCCAGTGCTGATATCACCGCATCGCGCAAATCGGGCAGGCCCTGGCCGTGTTCGGCCGAGACCGGGATCGGCTCGCCAAGGCCGAGTTCCCAGGCCTCCAGCATGCCGCCCTGGGCGCCGCGCGCTTCGGCCTTGTTGGCGACGACGACAACCGGCTTGCCGGATTTGCGCACGATCTCGGCGAAGGTCTTGTCGTCAGGCATCAGCCCGGACTTGGCATCGATCGTGAAAAAGATCAGGTCGGCTTCGCGGATGGCGATCTCGGTCTGGGCGCGCATGCGGCCCGGCAGCGTCGAAGCTGCAGCATCCTCGAAGCCAGCGGTGTCGATGACGTCGAAATGCAGATCGTAGAGCTTGGCGGCATGGACGCGACGGTCGCGGGTGACGCCCGGCGTGTCGTCGACAAGCGCCAGCTTCCTTCCCACCAGACGATTGAAAAGGGTCGATTTGCCGACGTTAGGCCGGCCGATGATGGCGACTTTGAACGTCATGCGGCCCTACATCTGCCATGCATGTCGTTGTTCCAAAACCGCTACACACTTTTGGGCGACATGCATTACGACACGCCGCCCGACCCACGGATCAGCTCGGACATCAACGTCGCCCGCTCGCGCGCATTGCGCGGGGCGCTGTCATCCGAGGCGATCTGGTCGAACAGTTTCAGTGCGTCCGTCGCCTTGCCTTCTTTCCAGGCGGCAAGGCCGAGCGCTTCGCGCGCCGTGTGGCGCAGCGGGTTGGTGTCGGCGGTGAGAGCCTCGACGCGGCTGGAGACATCGGCGAAGGAACCGTGGTCGACGAGCAGCAGTGCTGCCCTGAGGCGCGCCATGTCGCGAAGGCCTGATGAAATGTCCGTGTCGGCGGCGACCTCGTCGAAGTCCTTGACGGCGGCGGCGAAATCGCCCTTATCCGCCTTGACGGTTGCCGCGCGCATGCGGGCGAGCAGCGGATAGGCGCCGTAGCCATCCTTTTCCAACGCAGCGAGGGCTGCCAGCGCTTCGTCGCTCTTGCCCTCATTGGCAAGCTTCAGCGCCTGCGAGAAGGCGTCGCCCGAGCGATTGGCGCGGGTCTCGTCCCAATAGCGATAGCCGACAAAGGCGGCGGTTCCGACCACCACCAACACCGCGAGCGCAAGCAAGGCCGGACCAAAACGGTCCCATAGCGCATGCGCCTGATCGCGACGCATCTCTTCGTTGACTTCGCGGATAAAACTGTCGTCCGACATCTCAAAACCATCCTGCCCGCCCCAGGGCGGTTCGTGAGCCCGCGTTTTAGCGAAATTTTGCCGGCATGGAAGGGGTTCGACAGGAAAATCGGCTAATCGCCGGACACGTGACCGCAAGAGGCGACCGCACCCACGCCACATTTCGCCGATAGCCGATGCTCGAACCCTCCTCAAATCCTGATCAGATGTCGATGCCTCGTTTCTCCCGCGTTGTTGCGTTTTCCATCGCGTCGCTTGCTGCAGCGGGCACTGCTGTTGCCGATCCGCCCGCGGCGCCAGCGCCGGCAAAGCCGAAGCAGGCCGTCATCATCTCGTTCGACAGCGCCCGCGATATTTCGCAATGGAAGCGCAGCCGGGCGCTGGCCCAGCACACCGGCGCCCATTTCACCTATTTCGTGTCCTGCGTCTTCCTGCTCTCGCCGGAGACGCGCAAGCAATATACGGCCCCCGGCAAGACATCAGGCAAATCCAATATCGGCTTCGCCGCCTCGAAACAGGAGGTCGCTGACCGGCTCGAGCAGATAAACCTTGCCGCCTCGGAAGGCCATGACATCGGCAGCCACGCTTGCGGCCATTTCGACGGCAAGGACTGGAGCAAGGCCGACTGGCTGAGCGAGTTCAGTTCGTTCAAGCGCGTTCTCGAAAACGCCTATTCGATCAACGCTATTACCGCTGAACCCGCGGGTTGGCGCGAAATCGCACGTAAGGCGGTCGGCTTTCGCGCACCGTATCTGTCGACGAACAAGGCGCTCTATGAAGCTCTGCCCGCGGCCGGCTTCCTGCTTGATGCAAGCGGCGTTTCGCGCGGGCCGATCGAGCCGCCGACCAGCAACGGCATCACGCGCTTCTCGCTGCCGCAGATTCCGGAAGGTCCCCACACAAGGCGGGTGATCGCGATGGACTACAATCTTTATGTCAGGCATTCCGGCGGTTTCGAGCGGCCGAGCAAGGCAGACGAATTCGCCAACCGGACCTATGACGCCTTTCGCGCCGCCTTCGACGCCCAATACCAGGGCAAACGCGTTCCGCTGGAGCTCGGCTTCCATTTCACGCTGATGAATGACGGCGCCTATTGGAACGCGCTGGAGCGCTTTGCCGGCGAGGTCTGCACCAAGCCCGATGTCGAGTGCATCAGCTATCGCGACTATGTTTCGCGCCAACGCGGCCACGAAAAGCAGGCGTCGGTGGGCGGCTGAGCCGAAAGCGCTCGCCGCCCGGCACTCTTAGCTTACCGGTTGATCCTCAGGGCGCAAGCCGGCTTGCTCACGCTCCAGATAATGCTGGTCGATGTCCGGAAGCGGTTCGCCGTGGATCGTTGCCTCGAAGGCGCGCAGACGCTTGTGCACCGACAGAAGCTCGACGATCGTCGACCATGAATTGACGAGATATTGGAACGAGCTAGTCACCTGGCCGAAGGCTGAACTGACCTGGTTGATGAGACCCAGCGTTACCGTTCCCGCGATGATCGAGGGCACCATTAGAAAGAGGGCGAAGATGTTGTTGGTTTGCAAATAGAGATAGCGAACAACATTGAAATAGACGTAGTGAAAATAGAGGCGAAAATAGTTTCTGCGCACATTTCCAAACAGCTCTACAACTGTCGGCGGCTGCGCCCGATCTGCATTGTCCTCACCGTAGACGAGTTCCTTACGGTAGGCCGCTTCGACGCGCTGGTTTCTGAATTGCAAGCCGGGAAGCTTTATGCCGGCGGTGGCAATGCAGACCGTGCCGAAAATTGCCCAGAAGATCGCAGCCACAACCAGCGGCTGCGGAACGTGACCAATGAACGGCAAAACAGTGATGTGCTTAGAGTAAGCCAGCAAAATCGGCATGAAAGCGATCAGGGTCATGATGGAATCGACAAAGCTGGTACCAAGGTCTTCCATGATTTGGGAAAACCGCATCGTGTCTTCTTGCACACGCTGGGAAGCCCCTTCGATATGGCGCAGTTTAGGCCAATACGACATGTAATAATTGTTCATCGCAGTACGCCAGCGGAACACCCAATGGCTGACGAAGAAGTTCGTAATGACAAAAACTGTAACCGCCACCAGAGCAATGCCGAGAAACGCTAATACTTGCGCGTAAAGATCAGCTTCTGTCGCCGTTACAGTTTTGCTGAGGATGGCTTGAATGAGATCCCAGAACGGGCCGTACCAGGCATTGATCGCGACGCTCACCTGCACCTGAAAATAAGTCGTGAACAAGATCAGCGAGGAACCCAGGATGGACCAGCGGTCCCACGGGTGCGGGGAATACCAATGCCAAAAGGCGTAAAAGAGCAGCACACCAAGGGTAAAGTAGATGTAGAACCAAAGGAATGGAGGCGACCAGAAGACCGAAACGCCAATGATGGGCGGCGCGTCCGCTGCGAGGGGAGGCAATCCGATCAAAGCGCCTAGCTGGTCGCCACCGAGAAACCATATGGCCACCATGACCGCACTCCACAGGGCCGCCGAGGTGAAGAAGAGCTTCGGCTGCGGGAAAAAGGATACAAACACTGTGGGGAAATCCTCGGTCGATGCGCAAATCAGCGGCGTTGCTGTTCAGCGGGCATAAGGTCACACATCGATCGGAATGAAAATGGCCGGTGCGCGATGCCCGGCCCCGAGCAAGACCACAATCATGGCGATTTTGGAGCAGCCGACCAGGTGATCGCGCCGGAGACAAGCAGGACGGCGGCGGCCACGATCGATGCGAGGAAGAAGTCGCCCGAGGCTTGCGCAAGCAGCCCGGCGACGATTGGACCGATGATCTGACCGAGGCCGAAAGAGGCCGTCATCAACGCCAAGATCCGGCGTGGCGCTTGCGGGACAAGCTGCCTTCCGGTCTGCAGGCCGAGCGCGGTGATGGCGATGAACGTGCCGCCGACAAGCAAACCGCCAAGCAGCGGCCCGATACGCCCGCCGATGGCCACACTCGCGGTGACGCCGACCACCTCGACGAGGCACCCGAAGGCACAAGCCGCATACAGGCCGATCCTTGCGGCGATCTTCTGCCAGAGCCAGATCGAAGGAATCCCGGCCAGGCCAGTGACCATCCAGACCACGGCTTCGAAGCCGCGTCCGCCGCCACCCTGCCGGACAATGGCGATCAGAAACGTCGCCGTCACGATATAACCGAAGCCGAACAGGCCATAGGCGACGATGATCTTCATCAGCGAGCGGTCCTTCGGCAGCGCCGGTTCGCGACCATCGGCGCCGTTGGCGGTCGCAGTGCTGCCGACCAGCAGCGCCACGACGGCAAAGGCGCAGGCTGAGATCGCGGCGGACCAGAACCAGCCCGCCGCCCAGCCGGCATGTTTCGTCACGAGGATCGCCATCAGCGCCGAGGATGCCGCTATGCCGAGGCCAACGCCGCCGAAATGCAGCGCCTGCAGGTCGTTTCGGCCGGTCGCGGCCAGATGGCCGAAAACGATGCTGGACATGCACACCAAGACGAAGGCGCGGGCCAGACCGGCAAGAAACCGGATGACGAGAAAGGCCGCCATAGTACCGGCCAGGCCCATCAGCCCGGTGAGGACCGCGGTGGCAGCAAGACCGGCCAGCATCAGCAGGCGCTCGCGACCGTGCGCCCAGCCGCCGACGGCTGCAAGCGCACCAAAGAGATAGCCGAGATAGTTGGCGGATGCGATCCAGCCTGCATCGGCCGGCGACAGGCCAAGCTCCTCCATCATGCCGGGCAGGATCGGTGTATAGACGAAGCGGCCGATGCCCATGGCAACGGCCAGGGCAATCATGCCGGCAAAGGCGAGACGCAAAGGGGATGGCGAAGCGGCTTTCATTGCGGTGCACAATAGGTGCACGAGCCTGTCAAACAATCCGCTTGTGTTGGGCCAGAACGGCTCGCAACGGCTGTTGGCAAGTGTTCGCCGCAGAGGGCCGACCCGCTAAATCTGGTTCAGCAGCCGCAGCCGATCTGCCCGGTGCCCGTCTCGTAGGCAGTGCGCCGGGCCGTCAGCCTGAACGGCACGTCGCCGAGTTCACGCTCCGACATGGTGTCGAGCACAGGATGCGACAGCGGATCGGTCATCCATCGGGTGGTCGCGCTTTCACCCGACCCGCTTTGCCGCATGCCGATAACGGAAAAGCCCCTGAGCAGTGATAAAATCTTCATCGAATTTTTCTCTACAGGTCTGCTTATGTCCTTAAAATCTGCCATGCCGCTCTAAGTTTCAATTGAGATTTCAACTGTGCCAGTTTAGAAAAACTGAATGGCTATACTGAACCGCGTCCACCTCAACGGCCTGCGCGCCGTGGAAACCGTCGCCCGTCTGGGATCGCTTGCTGCTGCGGCGAGCGAACTCAAGGTGTCCGCCAGCGCCGTTAGTCAGCAGATCAAGCGGACGGAGAAGCAGCTCGGCCAGACGCTGTTCGAACGGACGGCAAGCGGTCTCGTGCTGACCGAATTCGGCACCGTCTTCACCGCCCGGCTCGGGGCTGGGTTCCGCGAACTCGCGCAAGCCGTGGCGCTCGCCGACGAGGCCTCCGAATGCACGCTGGTGGTTTCGGTGGCGCCGGCTTTCGCATCGAAGTGGCTGCTGCCGAGACTGTCACGTCACTTCGCCCGGCATCCGAATGTGCTTCTGCGCATCGACGCCTCGGTGCGGCTTGCCGATCTCGACCGCTCGGACATCGACATCGCCATCCGACTTGGCGACGGCAAATGGCCTGGCGGGCGCGCGGAACTGCTGTTGGCGCAGGAGGTCTTCCCGGTCTGTGCCCCGGTGATCGCCGACAAACTGAAATCGATCGACGACCTCGCCTTGACCTGCGCGATCACCGACGAAAGGACGATGATCACGTGGGACAGCTGGTTCGAGGCGGCCGGGGTGAAGCCCGTCACCTTCCTCAAAGGCGCGCGCTTCACCGACCCGATGCTGTGCCTGGAATCGGCGATCGCCGGTCACGGCGTGATGCTCGCCTGGCAGTTGCTGACGGCTGACGCTCTCGCCGACGGCCGGCTGGTCGCGCCGTTCGGCGTGCGCGCTGAGAGCGGGCTGGGCTACTGGCTGGTGACATCGGCCAGCAAGAGGGAGAGCCGCAAGTTGCGCGATTTCAAGATTTGGATCCGCGAAGAGATCGAGGCTACGATGGCGCAGTTCGGCGCGCTCGACAGCGCTGCCTGAGCCTCCTATCGCGATGGCGGTGGAAAGACCGGCGGCACCGGTCTATGTAAGGATGAGACCCCCAGATCACGGCAGGCAGGACCATGACCACACATTCGCGCGGCGTTTCCGCAACGATCGACCCGGTGAAACTCGACAGGCTGGCGGAAGTCGCCATCAAGGTCGGGCTGCAATTGCAGCCGGGGCAGGATCTGGTGCTGACATCGTCGATCGCAGCGCTGCCTTTGACGCGACGGATCGTCGAGCATGCCTACAGAGCCGGCGCCGGCCTGGTGACGCCGATCTTCAATGACGACGAGATGACACTGGCGCGCTTCCGCTATGGCGCCGATGCCGGCTTCGACCACGCCGCCGGCTGGCTCTATGAGGGCATGGCGAACGCCTTCGCCAACAATGCGGCGCGGCTGGCCGTGCGCGGCGAGGATCCGTCACTGCTGTCGGCACAGGATCCGGCGAAAGTGGCGCGCGCCAACAAAGCGAATTCAGTCGCCTACCAGCCGGCACTGGAAAAGATCACCGGCTTCGACATCAATTGGAACATCGTCGCCTATCCCGACCTGGCCTGGGCCAGGCAGGTCTTTCCAGGCGATACCGACGACGTCGCCGTGGCAAAACTCGCCGACGCCATCTTTGCCGCCTCACGGGTTGACGTGGACGACCCGATCGGCAACTGGACAGCGCATAATGCGGCTCTTCGCAGCCGAACCGAATGGCTGAACGGCCATAATTTCCATGCGCTGCATTTCACCGGACCCGGCACCGACCTGACCGTCGGTCTGGCCGACGGCCATGAGTGGATGGGCGGCGCTTCGACCGCCAGGAACGGCATCACCTGCAACCCGAACATTCCGACCGAGGAGGTTTTCACCACGCCGCATGCAAGACGCGTCGAGGGGCATGTCTCCTCGACCAAGCCGTTGTCTTACCAGGGCACGCTGATCGACGAGATCTCGGTGCGCTTCGAGGAAGGCAGAATCGTCGAGGCAAAGGCTTCGAAGGGCGAGGACGTGCTGAAGAAGGTGCTCGACACCGACGAGGGTGCGCGCCGGCTCGGCGAGGTTGCGCTGGTGCCGCATTCCTCGCCGATCTCGGCGAGTGGGCTGCTGTTCTTCAATACGTTGTTCGACGAGAACGCCGCCTGTCACATCGCATTGGGACAGTGCTATTCGAAGTGCTTCGTCGACGGCGCCTCGCTCAGCCAGGACGAGACCGCGGCGCGCGGCGGCAACAAGAGCTTCATCCATATCGACTGGATGATCGGTTCGGACAAGATCGACATCGACGGGCTCGGCAAGGACGGAAGCCGCGTGCCGGTCATGCGCAAGGGCGAATGGGCGTAAGGAGCCGCCAACAAGCCGTCATGGCGGTCAACCCCGGAGTTGACGATGAACTCGACATCAAGGTCAAGCGCATCTACGAGCCGCCCTCGCCTAACGATGGGCAGCGGGTGCTCATAGCCCGCATATGGCCGCGCGGCGTCCGCAAGGCAGACGCCGCGCTGACGCTATGGCTGAAGACCATCACGCCAAGCGATGAATTGCGCAAATGGTTCGGCCACGAGCCGACGCGCTGGATGGAATTCCAGCAGCGCTATCGCGGCGAGCTCGACAGGAACAGCGACGCGGTCGGCCAGCTGCGCGCCCTGCTCGACAACGGCCGGGTGACGCTGCTCTATGGCGCCCAAGACGAGCTGCACAACAACGCAGTGGCCTTAGCTGACTATCTCAGCCTAAAGGGCTGAGGCAGCGCGCGCTGCCGAGTCGTATTCACGCCTTCGTCGCTAATCTCAGGCGACACGCAGTTCCGTGGCCGCATCGAAGAGGTGCACTTTGCCCGGCAGTACCGAAAGGTTGATCGCGGCGCCGGCGTTGCGGCGCTCGTCACGCGGCACCACGGCGACAGCGTCGTATCCCGCCACGCGCAAATGAATCTGGACGTCCGCGCCGGTCGTTTCGGACAGCACGACCTCGCCCTTGATCTCACCCGCATCCGAAATGCCGAGATCGTGCGGACGCACGCCCATGATGACCTTTTGGCCGGGCTTCGCCTTGATCTGCGGTGACAGGCCGATCGACACGCCTTCGGCGACGAAGCGAGGACTGCCGCCCGCGGTCTCGACAGCGCCGGCGATGAAGTTCATCGACGGCGAGCCGATGAAATCAGCGACGTATTTCGAGTTCGGGCGCTCGTAGACCTCGTCGGGCGTGCCGATCTGCATGATCCTGCCGGCGTGCATCAGCACGATCTTGTCAGCCATCGTCATCGCCTCGATCTGGTCATGGGTGACGTAGATCGTGGTCGTGCCGAGACGATTGTGGAGTTGGCGGATTTCCACGCGCATATGCGTGCGCAGCTTGGCGTCGAGGTTGGAGAGCGGCTCGTCGAAAAGGAAAACGGCGGCATTCCGCACCATGGCGCGGCCCATGGCAACGCGCTGGCGCTGGCCGCCCGACAGTTCCTTGGGATAGCGCCCGAGGTAGGGCGTGAGATTCAGGATTTCCGCCGCCCATTCGACCTTCTTCCTGATCTCGGCCTTTGGCACTTTCGCCACTTCGAGACTGAAGCCGATGTTGTCGAACACCTTCATTGTCGGATAGAGCGCGTAGTTCTGGAACACCATCGCAATGTCGCGATCGCGCGGGTGAACGTCATTGACCCGCCTGTCGCCAATCAACAGATCGCCGTTGGTCACGCGTTCGAGCCCTGCTGTCATGCGCAGGAGTGTGGTCTTTCCGCAGCCGGACGGCCCAAGAAGGACGACGAATTCGCGGTCGGCAATGCCGAAGGAGATGTCCTTCATCACCTCGACGTGCCCGAAATTCTTGGCGATGTTCTTATATTCTACGGTAGCCATTCTCTCTCTCCAGAAGCCCGATTCGGGTCGTCAGTATTTCTGCCTGGTCGGCGTGATGACGATTTCCTGCACGAGAGCGTTCTGCGGCATCTGGTAGGTGTGCAGCATGAGGTCAGCGACGTGCTCCGGCCCAATGCCGCCGCCGATTTTGAGCTTGTTGGCCTTGTAGTTGGCGAGCGTCTGCGGATCGAGGACGCCGCTCAGAACTTCGGTTTCGATCACCCCGGGCGAAAGCACGACCACGCGGACGTCATAGTCGGAAAGATAGTCGCGCAGCGATTCCGACACGGCGTGAACGAAGAATTTCGTCCCGCAGTAAACCGTATGATCCGGATAGACCTTCCGGCCAGCAATCGAACTCATCATGAACAGCGTTCCATGACGGCGCTCCATCATGCCCGACATCACGGCGTGGACCGAGTTCAGCACGCCTTTCGTGTTGATGTCGATCATCTCGTCCCATTCCTCGGGCGGCTGGCGGCCTATGTCGGCAAGACGCGCGATGCCGGCATTGGCAAAGAGCATGTCGACCGGCCCGTATTCGGCTTCCGCCTCCTTCACCGCGGCTGCGATTGCGGCGCGGTCGCGGACGTCGACCTGCCGGGCCATGCTGTCGGGCAGGTTCAGCGCCTCCATGCGCTCCAGACGGCGGGCCATCATAAGAACCGGATGGCCGGCGCGCGAAAACACCTTGGCGACCGCTTCGCCGATACCAGAACTGGCTCCTGTCACTGCTACGAGCTGTTTTCCAGCCATTGTTCTTCCTCATGGGAATTGTCGATACCCTGGGTGGCGACCCAAGGCCGCCACCCAGGAACACTCAGCCCTTGGCGACGAGATCGTCGACCTGGGTTTTCAGGGCGTCGAGCGACTCCTTTGCCGAGCCCGACTGGCCGGCGAAGTATTTGCCCAGTGCAACCGGGATCATATCGCTCGAGAGTTCTGCCCACGCCGGCAGGTCAGGCTCGGATCCCATGTAGTTGGCGATGGTGTCGCGCACGACCGGCAAATGGCGGGTCGTGCCGGCGCCGACACGCGCATTGGCCAGCACGCGCGGATCGTCATAGACGCTGGTGCGCGTTGGCCCCGTCCCGCCGCCCAGAACGGTGATCAGCGCCTGAGTATCGGCTGAGGTCGCCCACTGCATGAAAATCCAGGCAGCGTCCGGGCTCTTCGAGTATTTCGACACCGCGAGCGAAGAACCGCCCTGGTGACCAACGCCCGGAATTTCGCCGAATCCGGTCTGCTCGACCGTGCGCAGCGTGGCGGCAGGTTTCGGCGGAACCATTGCTTCCATCAGACCGGAGACTTTGGAGGCTTTGGGATCGTCGAAGAACGGGAAGAATTCGCCCCAGGACAGCATCGAGGCGGCGACGCCCTGGCCGACCGACTGGCCCTCGCCATCCCATGTCCAGCCGTCGACGCCGGGCGGCATCGTCGCCTTGAGCTTGTCCCAGTAGGCCATGGCGGCCAAGCCAGCTTCGTCATTGCCGGTGAATTTGCCGTCGGGGCCGAAAATCGAACCGCCATGGCCCCAAAGCCACGCCGTCCAATCGCATTCGAGGCTGTAATGGCCCGATTTCATCTGGCCGCTGGTGCCGTACATGTTCGGGCCCTTGGCGTCGGTGATCGCCGCGGACGCCTGCAGCAAATCGTCCAGGGTGGCCGGAGGCGGCAGCTTGAGCTCGTCCCAGACGTCCTTGCGGTATTGCGTGATGAAGATCGGGATGTCGTAGGGCACGCCGACCATGCGGTCCTCGTACATGGCGATACCGTCGACGAGCGGCTTCAGGAAGTCGTCGATGTTGTAGTTCGGCATTGCCAGATCAGCGTTCTTGAGCTGCTCGCGCGGATCGAAGACGTCCTGGCTGAAGCTCGCCGCCCAGCTCTGGTCGATATAGTAGAGGTCGTAAGTGCCAAGGCTCGACGCCACGTCGAGCGTCAGCTTCTGCAGCACCTGCTCGAGCGGCAGCACTTCGATCTCGACCTTGATCCCGGTAGCTTCCTCGAAATACTGCTTGAGCTGCGTGGCGATGGCATTCGACGGCGGCGTCGATTCGGTGGCGAGACGCAGCGTCGTTCCGGCAAAGGGCTTGCCGACATCCGAGAGCCATTTGGTGATTTCGGCGCTGGGCTTTAGCTCCTGTTCCTGAGCCGATGCCTGGCTGATGCCGTAGAACGGACGTCGTCCCAGGCCCATGCCGAGCGCGCCGGCGCCGAGGCCGAGAATGCTTGCTGCGCGAAGAAACGAGCGCCGGTCCATCTGTCCGCGAACGAAGCGATCGGTGACAGAGGCAAGATGCGCCTTTCTGATGCTGTCTTTCATTGTCTACTCCTCCGGTTTAATTCGCGATTTTCACAAGGCTGCGAATTCGAGCCTCCCATCTATTGTTTCAACGATCCCATCGTGAGACCGCGCACGAGGTGCTTTTGAACCAACAGAATGAAGATGAAAGCGGGAATGATGGATGCGGCGCCAAGCGCGGCCATGTTGCCCCAGGCGGTGCCGATCGAGGTGACGAAGGTCGACGAGACGACTGGCACGGTCTTGACCGACGTGGTGGTCAGGGTCAGCGCAAACAGGAATTCGGTCCAGCTGAAGATGAAGCAGAGGACCGCGGTGGCGGCGATGCCGCCCTTGGCCATCGGCAGCACAATCCGCCGGAAGATCATGAAGCGGCTGGCGCCATCGACGATGGCGCTCTCGTCGATCTCGAACGGGATGTCATCGAAGAAGCTCTTCATCAGGAGGACGGCGAGCGGCAGGTTCATCAGCGCATGGATCAGCACCATGCCGGTATAGGTGTCGATGAGCCCGAAATTCTTGTAGATGAAGAACATCGGAACCGCGACAGCGACGGGCGGCATCATGCGCGTCGACAACACCCATCCGACGAAACTGTGCCGGCCGCGGAAGTTCATGCGCGACAGGGCATAGGCGGCAAGCGTGGCGATGGCGACGGCGAGCACGGTCGACAGCGTCGCGATCACGATCGAATCCCAGACGCGGGGCGCCATGTAGAAGTTGCCGCCGCCCGGCGTCACGGTGATGCCGCCGCTGCCCAGCGAGATCCCGAACACCTTCTGGAAATTGTCGAAGGTCGGCGTGAAGGCGAACAGTTTCGGCGGCCGGTTGAAGATGTCATTGCCGTGTTTGAACGCCACCGACGTCCAGTAGTAGATCGGAAAGAAGAAGATTGCGACCACAACCCAGGCGGCGATGGTGCGAAGCATGCGCGTCGAGTAGGAGCCGTTCATTCTACCATCTCACCTTCGCGATACGGATGAAGAGGTTGGCAATGACAAGGATGATCACCAGGGTGACGAGGCTGAGCGTGGCTCCATAGCCCCATTTTACGAAGCTGAACGTCTGCTGCCATGCATAGAGGGACAGCGAGTAGGTCGACGCTCCCGGCCCGCCGGAAGTCATGACGAAGACGTAATCGAAGACGCGGAACAGATCGATGCCGCGGACCAGCACGGCGATCGCGATCACCTTCGACATCATCGGCAGGGTGATCCGCCGGAAAATCTGGAACGACGACGCGCCGTCGATCATCGCGGCCTCGTAAGGCTCCGGTGGCAGCGCCCTGAGACCGGCAAGGAAGATGAGGACCATGAACGGCGTCCACTGCCAGATTTCCGCGACGAGAACGCCGGCTAGGGCGGTCGACGCGGTGGCGAGGATGGGATTGTTCGGATTGAGCAGACCAATCGACTGCAGGAGATAGCTGATCACCCCGAACTGCGGGTCCTCCATCAGCAGATACATCATGCCGACAATGGCCGGCGGGATGACGAGCGTCATCGTCAGGACGCCACGCAGGAAGCCGAAACCGAAGCCGTCGCTGTCCAGGAGCAGCGCGATCGCCATGCCGAGCACCAGTTCAAAGACCAGCGCGATGGCGAAATAGGTGAAGGTGATGACGAGCGACTGCCAGAACCGCGTGTCGTTCCAGAGCTGCACCCAGTTTTCCGTGCCGACGAATTCGAGCGCCCGCCGGCGCGGGACGAACTCGTGGAAGCTCAGCCAGATGTTGTAGATCAGGGGATAAACGGTGAAGACAAGCAGGATCACCACCAGCGGCAGCAGCCAAGGCAGCGGGTGATCTGAAACGACGAAACGTCTGGCTTGGGCAACCCGCACGCGTTCCTCCCGAACCGCTTCGTTTTGCGATGCACAAATGTTCATATCTTGTGCATTTGTTCAAATGCTATATCGTCACCATGTCTGTGGCAAGCACTTGTTGGCCGGCGACAGCGGCATTCGGACGGGTGCGCCACCTGCAGCGGAGGACCCTCATGACGTCGATCGGTCTGCTGGCACGGGTTGCCCATCAGTATTTCGTGCTGGGCGAAACGCAGCAGGCCATCGCCGAGCGGCTGCAGATCAACCGCACCAAGATCCACAGGCTGCTGGCCGAGGCGAAGGAGCGCGGCATCGTCTCGATCCGCATCAACGCCGGGACGTCCCAGGCGCTCGAAATGGAAGAACAGCTCAGGCGGAAGTACCGGCTCGACATATGCAGCATCACGCCTGATGACACTGGATCGGAGCTCGGGCTCTCCGAAGTGATCGGCATCTATTCCGCGCAGACCGTCGAGACCCTGCTCAGGGACGACATGACGGTCGCCATGGCATGGGGCCGAACCATGAGATGGCTCGCTTCCAACATCGAACCGGTGGCGCTCAGGAACGTTACCGTCGTGCCGCTTCTCGGCTCTCTGTCGCGCCGGTCGTCGATCGACAAATACGACGCCGCCGCCGTCTTTGCCCAGCGCACTCAGGCCGAATCCTACTATCTCCCCGGACCCATCATCTGCGACAGCCGCGAAAGCCGCGAGACGATCCTGCAGCAACCGAGCGCGCGCGAGGTTATCCAGAAGGCGCTGAACGCCGACCTTGCGCTGATGAGCGTCGGCGGCACAACCAGCTCGACGCTTCGCAGCGTCGGTTACATGACGGACGCGGAATTCGACGATATCCTGAGAATGAAGCCGATCGGGAACTTTCTCGGCTATTTCTTCGACCGGAACGCCGAACTCATCGACCATCCCGTCAATGAACGCATTGTCGGGGTTTATCCTCGCGACACGCTGAACATTCCCAAACGCATCCTTGTTTCCGGCGGAAAGAACAAGGTCGGCATCATGGCCAAGCTCCTGGAAAGGGGATTCTTCACCGGCCTCATCACCGATCAGGAGACGGGCGGTTCGCTGTGACATCCAACGGCCGGCGTTGCGGTAGCACCCGAAGGTGCTTTGCGATGTTGCCCGGTGCATCGCGCCCGCTTTCATCTGAAAGCCAACTGGCATCTGAAAGCAGACTGGCATCGAATCTTCCCTAAGCCGTCCCTGGTTCGGTTCCATCGCTGCAGAACATCCTTTGCGTCTTTTGCAGCCGGCACATTTCGCGCCGGCCGATCAGACCACTCCCGACCTCCGGTTCGCCAGGATCATATCGGCAATCTCGACGAAGCCGCGGCCACCCCGCGACCTGGCGACGAATGCGGGTTCGGCGTCGATCTGTCCCTGGAAGTCCATCACATTCGCGACCCCGAACGAGTTCGGAAAAAACCCGAACATCGGCGCGTCGTTCGGACTGTCTCCGACGAACGCGTAGGCCTGCCTTTCAGCATCGAGATCGGTTGCCAGCCTCTCGCTCGCAAAGCGGCGCGTCATCGACAGCTTGTCGTATCGGCCAAACCAGCCGTTCACATGTATCGACGAAATCTTGGCGACAGCGCCGGCCTGCTCGAAAATCTGCTTGATGCGCCTGGCATCGGCTATCGGCAGCGGCGGAACATCTTCGCAAAAGTCGATGGCCAGATCGGCTTCGCGATATTGCTGATCGGCGGATACCGCCGAACCCGGCACTTCCTCGACAATGCGCTTTTCCAGGTCGGTGAGCCTGCGCCTGTTTTCCCGGCGTTCCTCAGCGCTCGCCGCGAAAACCCGGATCATCTTTCGCGTTGCCTGATCGTAAGCGAAGTAAAAAGCGCCATTTTCGCCGACCACGCCGGTCACCGGCCAGAACCGGGCAATCATGTCGCACCAGCCGGCCGGTCTCCCGGTAATAGGAGCAACGACAAGGCCAGCCTCGTGCAGGCGTTCGAGTGCACGGTAGGCATCGGCCGGAAGACGACCCTCGGTCGTCAAGGTGTCGTCGATATCGCAGAAGACGCCGCGAATGCGCGATGCAGATTCGGGTCCGAATTCGGCGAGATCGCGCATCCGGTCAGGCTTCCCCGCGAGCAAAATCCTCCAGCATTCCTGCATCCGCAGCAATGTCGAGGAACGAGAAGCGATTGCGCATCTCCCGGCAATGAACGACGGCCTCGCGATAGAAATCGGCCGGCGCGCCCAATTCGGCCGCTGAAATCGGCCCGCCGGTAGATTTCAGCAGGCGCTGCATCTCGTCGACAGGCACCATGAATTGCTTGAGCTCCTGCCTGAGAGTCGGCCAGAGCTCCTGCAGCCGCTCGTTGAATGCGGCGGCTCCAGTCTCGTCGAAGGCCTTCTTCTTCAGTTCGTCGAGACATTGTGCGGCGACAGCCGGCCCCATGCGGCGGACCATGTCGTCAGGATCGATCCTCGTCGCCTTCACCACCGGTGGCTGGTCGCTTGCAAGCATTGCCTGCTGCAATCGCGCCATGGTGAGTGAAGCGACACCGACCTGGGTGCCGTGGAGCGTCCCGGGGTGACGCTCGCCGGCGAAGCAGTCGATGTAGTGCGATATCTGATGCTCGCCCATCGAACCGTGATTGGAGACGCCGGTGAAGGAAATGCCAAGGCCGCAGAGCGTCAGCACGCGATAGAGATAGCCATTGGCCTCGATGTCGTGTTCGGCAAGCTTTGCCGCACGCTGGTTGAGCGCCGCTTCATCCTGTTCCTGGATGAGAAACGGAACCTGATGGTAGGCCGTGCCAAGCAGACGGTGCGACATCCACCAATCGATCTGGGCAACCGAGCGGCAAAGGCAGTCACCGAACCCCGCCGCCGACAGATAGGTCGGGGCAGCAGCGGAGACGCCAAGGTCGACGAAAAAGCCTGATGGCGCGTGGGAAGGCAGCGATACCTTCAGGCCGCTTTCCAGTGTGATGGACGCGGTCGTCGATGTGTAGCCGTTCATCGAACCGGCCGTCCCGAACACGCAGTAGCGCCGTTCATTCCGTCCGGTGACGAACTTGCTGAGATCGTTGATCGTGCCGGAACCGACCGCGACCACGGCATCCGCATCGGCGAGTTTGACGGCCAGGCTTTCGACATTGGCCATGTCGGCATGCGGGTGGTCCAATATCACGACATCGACGGGGCCGAGCGTCTTCAGTTCGCGCGCAACGCGTTCGCCAAGTGCACCATAGGTCGCGGCATCGGCAACGACCGTGAACCGCTCACCCAGATCGAGCTCCGAAACGAGATCGGCCGCTCGCCCTTCGAGGCTTTCTTCGATGACAATCCGCTCATACGGGACCACGGCCTTTTTCCCGGTTTCCGGATTGGTCCAGCGCCCGTCCAAAATGTCATCGATTAATGTCGTCCAGGATCCGGCTGCCGGATTCGTCATGGCGTCCTCATTCTGGGGCAACCCTCTAATCGAGGCGGAGGAGCGTTGCGCTATCGAACAATAGTCACCTATCACTGTCTTTTGTCAAGCATTTGCCAGCAACGCTTGACTTCGTTCTGCAAACCTGCGGAAAAAGGGACATGAATGCCAACGCCGACATCGAAATGGTCCGACCATCCGGGCTCTCGGCACTGCCGCCCGAATTCGACAGCGCGGTGGCGTGGGCTGCCTGGCTCTACTATGTCGACCAGCTTAACCAGAGCGATGTGGCCAAGGTTATGAACGTCTCCAGGGCGAGCGTGGTACACTATCTGCAGGAGGCGCGCGAAAGCGGACTTGTCGCCGTGCAAGTCGATCACGACGCTTTTGCCCGCACCTTGACCTCGCGGCGTCTGATGGAAAAATACGGACTTCGCGGCGCGGCGGTTATCCCCGACCTTGATCCAAATGATGCCGACCGCCGCATCGGCGAAGCGGCAGGACGGTTGCTCGCATCCATGGTCGATCCGGGTGACACGATCGGCGTTGCCTGGGGAAAAACGGTGCTCGCTGCCGCACGCTCGATTCCACGACTACGGCATGATCGGAACCTCACCGTCGTCCAACTCTCGGGAAGCTCGATCGGCACCAGCGATTTCTCGCCGGAATTCTGCACCTCGCTGATGGCCAATCGGCTCGGCGCCCGCTGCATCAACCTGCTTGCCCCGGCGATCGTCTCCACCGACGAACTGCACGACGAACTCATGCAGGAGCCGATGCTCGTCAACCAGTTCCGGATGATCCGTGCCGCCGGCAAAGTCATCTTCGGGATCGGCGATATCGGGCCGGAGAGCACCTATGCCCGAGCCGGGATATCGGATGCCGCCGCACTTGCCGGCATGATCGAGCAGGGAGCGCTCGGGGTCATCATCGGGCGGTTCATCGACGCTCAGGGAGCCCCCTTCGCAACTCCGCTCGACGGACGCACCGTCGGCATCACGCTCGACGAACTGAAAGCGGTGCCCATCCGCATCTGCGCCGCCGGCGGCGCCCGCAAGATGGGAGCGATCAGGGCTGGGCTCGTCGGCGGATATGCGACACATTTTGTCACCGACATGACCACCGCGAACATTCTCTTGGAATAACCGGCACTTGGACTAACCAGCACTCGGTGGAACGCATCGTCTCGGGAGGACAATCATGGGCAGCAGCGACGGACCTCTTGTCGTCGGCCTCGACAGTTCTACGCAATCCTGCAAGGCGATTGCCTGGAGCCGGGACGGACGGGCCGTGGCCGAAGGCCGCGCGCCGCTCGATCTGATGAAGCCGAAGCCGGACTATGTCGAGCAGGAGGTCACCGACTGGTGGCGGGCCGCGACGACGGCGCTGCAACAGCTTGTCGGCGCAGTCGACGCGAAACGCATTGCGGGTATCGCGATCTCCAACCAGCGCGAGACCGTAGCCCTCATCGACGGCGCCGGCGAGCCGATCGGACCCGCGAGCCTCTGGCTCGACGAACGTGCCGCCGGGCTGGTCGACCGTTTCGCCGCGGAGATTGGCCGAGAGCGGCTGCACGCGATCACCGGCAAACCGATCGATGTGACGCCGGTGGTCTACCGCCTGAAATGGCTGCGCGAGAACGAGCCGAAACGTTTGGATCATGCGAATAAAATCCTCGACGTGCACGGCTATCTGACGCTGAAACTGACGGGAACGCCGAGTGCGAGCTGGACGAGCGCCGATCCGTTCGGTCTCTTCGACATCTCGCGCAAGGTATGGTCGCAGCCGATCCTCGATCATCTCGGCATCAAGCCGTCGCAACTTCCCAATGCGGTGCGGTCCGGCACGCGGGTCGGGACCGTTCATGCTGCAGCCGCCGCCGCTACGGGCCTCGCCGAAGGAACGCCGGTGATTGCCGCCGGCGGCGATGGGCAATGCGCCGGTCTCGGCGTCAATGCCATGCGCGACGGCGTCGTCTATCTCAATCTCGGAACTGCGACCATCGCAGGAATCTGGTCGCGGGAACCGGTGGTCGGCGCCTTCTGGCGTACCATGACCTCGCCGACAGGCGATGGCTATTTCCTCGAGGCAGTGCAGCGGGCGGGTGTCTATTTCATCAACTGGTTCGTCGACATGTTTGCCGGCGGACGCTCCGATCCGGCGATCTTCGACCGCCTGGAAAGGGAAGCGGCGGCCGTCCCGATCGGCTCGGACGGACTTCTCGCCGGCACCACCCTGGTCGGTTGCATGGACCCGCATTGGGATCCGAGCGCACGCGCGAGCTTCATCGGCATGCACCCCTCGCATACGCTCGGCCATTTTTATCGTGCGGGACTAGAGGCGATGACGCTGCAAACCGCCCGGGCTCTCGAAGAGATGCGCAGCCATGGTCTTTCGCCGGCGCAAATGGTGGCGATCGGCGGCGGCGCCAACAGCAGCCTTTGGACAAAGATGATCGCGGACGCAACCGGGATAGCGATCCATAAGGGTCACAATGCCGAGGCCTCGTCCCTCGGCGCAGCCATTAGCGCCGCGGTCGGCATCGGATGGTTCGAGAGTTTTGCTGAGGCCGCGGACGCCATGACGAGCATCGCCGAGACAATCGAACCGGACCCACGCTGCCGCGAAGCATGGGACGCGCTGTCGGCCAAGCAGGCCAAGGTCTTTTCCGCGACCCAATTCGCCTGGCGGAATTGAGACCGGCGCGGCAACCAGGCTCTCGAACTCGAGCGTGAAAAGCATCCCATCCCGCTACTTCAACCCACCCACCGCCTGCTGATAGACATCAGGCTTGAAGCCGACGAGGATACGATCACCGAGATCGAGGACCGGCCGCTTGATCATCGTCGGCTTGGCCAGCATCAGCGCCTTGGCCTTCTTCTCGTCGAGGCTCAGCTTGTCCTTGTCCGAAAGTTCGCGAAACGTCGTGCTCGCCTTGTTGAGCAGGATTTCCCAGCCGACCTTGCCGGACCAGCCGTTCAGCCGGTCCGCGTCCAGCCCTTCGACCCGATAATCGTGAAAACGATAGGCAACATCGTGGCTTTCCAGCCAGGTGCGCGCCTTCTTGATGGTGTCGCAATTGGTGATGCCGTACATCGTGATGGTCAAAATTAGGGTCCCTCGGACTGATCGTTCGTCGAATCTGGTGGCACCCTAAAACCGCACTTCTCACTTTGCCAGCGGCCTGCCAGCATCTTCAAGATTTGGGCTTGCCAACACTAAGGAAATTTCCTAGGTATTTTTTCCGAACCATCTTTGCGATACGCAGTGGCGCGAGGAAGACATGACCGCCGCAACAATCCCGCACACGGCAAGTCCGAACACTCCACCGATCGACGGCATCTTTCGGGCGCTATCCGATCCGACGCGCCGCCGTGTCGTCGAGCGGCTGAACAGAAGCCCCGCCTCGGTCAGTGAGCTTGCGCAGCCGTTCGATATGGCCCTGCCCTCCTTCATTGAACATCTCAGGGTGCTGGAAGGCTGCGGGCTGGTGCGTTCCGAAAAAGCCGGCCGCGTCAGGACCTACCAACTCGCGCCTGAGCCGCTGAAACTTGCGGAAAATTGGCTGGCCGAGCAACGCGCGTTGTGGGAACGCCGCCTCGATCAGTTCGACGAGTATGTCCTGAAACTCAAGGAGAAAGACAAATGAGTTCGACCCCGCTGTTCAAACCAAATCCAAAACTCGACCTCGTTCTCGAACGCGTCATCGACGCGCCGCGCGCGCTTTTGTGGACAGCCTGGACGACGCCCGAACATGTTCGGCAATGGTTCACACCGAAGCCGTGGATCGTCACCGATTGCGAGATCGACCTCAGGCCCGGCGGCCTGTTCAGGACCCGCATGCAGTCGCCTGACGGCAACGAGGTCAATGACCGCCATTGCTGCTACCTCGACATCGTCCCGAACGAGCGGCTGGTGTGGACCGATGCGTTGCTGCCCGGCTATCGGCCGTCAGGGGACCCATTCATCACAGCGGTCATATCGTTGCAGCCGGAAGGCAAGGGGACACGCTACACCGCGACCGCCATCCACCGCGATGAAGCGACACGAAAGAACCACGAGGAGATGGGCTTTTTCGATGGCTGGGGCACCGTAGCGGATCAGCTGGCGGCTTACGTCAAGACGATCTGAGCGGATTGGTTATGAGGTGGCGATCAATGGCCAGCGATCCAGATTTCTGTACACCGTTAGACCGCGCAGGCTGTGAATAAGAATGAACTCCCTTGCGACGAAACTGATCGGATCGATAAGCTGCCTAACGATGAATTTTTCGTCGTAAGCAAGTGTCATATGTGGAACGAAATGATCTGACGATTTCAGCCCGTTCGCCTTCATTCCCGCCCCAAGCAACCGACTAAGTTCGCAAACCGGCCCGTTGTCGGCCAGAAGTACAAATGGCCGCGAAGGCAGCTTGCCCCTTGTGACTGGAGGACCTGGGAAGCTTCCCGCATAGCGAAACGTGACCTCAAACGCTGGGACAGTGACCAGTCGGCCGGACCGCCTTGCCGCGAATACGATTTTCGATCGAAGCCTCTTGTAGTCGCCGGCATGCTGCAAGCTGACGTGAAACCGCCCTTCCAGCAACAGCGATCCGGTTATCTCGTTGAGGCCGCATATCTGTCTTTGTAGAGCGGAAAATCGGGAATAGTCATTCGGCTCCAGACGCAACGCGAAGAACACGCGATCCCGCAGCTTCGGCTGCCACGGAGGAAGAGGTATGCCGAAATCGAACTCTTGCTGCCGATACATCTGTACTCGTTCGGCCGAGGAACGCTCCTGTTAAACTTTGTTTGACCTGAAACAAAACAGGAACAAACTGGAGAGTCAAGTGGGGATCGAGTCGGCAACTTCACGATCGGTACATCAATAGCAGCCGCGTTCGGTGGCGAGGCGGCGCACCAGTGCCAGCACGCTGTCGATGGTGGGCGTCGGCTGGCTAGTCAGCCGGCCGAGTTCCTGAACCGCAGTCACCAGCGCGTCGATCTCCATCGGACGGCCGCGCTCCAGATCCTGCAGCATCGACGTCTTGTGCTCGCCGACGTCGCCGGCACCCTTGATGCGGCGATCGACGGATATCGGGAAACGCACCCCGAGACTTTCGCCGATCGCCTGCGCCTCCAGCATCATGGCGCGGGCAAGCGTGCGGGTTGCCTCGTCGGCAGTGATTGCTGCAAGCGTGCTGCCGGTCAGCGCGGAAATCGGGTTGAAGGAGAGATTGCCCCAGAGCTTCACCCATGTCTCACTCCGGATGTCGTCGCGGACCGGCGCCTGCAGCCCCGCCGCAACCATCTCCTCGGCAAGCCGCGTGACACGTTCGCTCTTCTCGCCTGAAGGCTCGCCAAGCGAGAACCGCTTTCCCTCGATATGGCGGACCAGGCCGGGCGCATCCACCTCGGCCGCGGGATAGACGACCGAGCCGATGACGCGATCCGGGCCAAGCCGATCCCAGATCACCCCACCGGGATCCACCGCTTGCAACCGCGTGCCTTCGAGCGACCCACCGATCTTATGGAAATACCACCACGGCACGCCATTCTGCATTGTGACGACGGCCGTCGCCTCGCCCAGCAGCGGCGCGATCTGGTCGAGCGCCGGTGCGACCGAATGGGCCTTGAGCGCCAGCACGACATAGTCCTGGGCACCTAATTCCTGCGCCTGCGCGGCGGCCCTGACAGAGACGACGGATTCATTGCCGTCTTCAATCAGGCGAAGCCCGGCCGTCTTGATCGCGTCGAGATGCGCACCGCGCGCCACGATAGACAGATCGCCCCGGCCGGCCATGGCAAGTTTGGCCGCGAGATAGCCGCCGATCGCGCCGGCGCCGAAAATGGTGATCCGCATCATTTCAAAGCCCGGGTTTGGCAAGACCGAGTTTGGTCGCGAGACCGATGCGCTGCAGCTTGCCCGTCGCGCCCTTCGGGATTTCATCCATGATCAGGACAATGCGCGGCACCTTGAAGTCGGCAAGCCGCATCGCGGCGAAGCTGCGGATGTCGCCTTCGGTGGCGGCCATGCCCTCGCGCAGCACGATCGCAGCCGCGACCTCCTCGCCGAGCTTGTCGTGTGGCGTGGCGAAGGTGACGACCTGCGCCACCGCTGGATGATCCATCAGCACGTCGTCGACCTCGAGCGGCGAGATCTTCTCACCGCCACGGTTGATGATCTCCTTGAGCCGGCCGGTGACGCGCAGATAGCCGTCGCCGTCGAGCACGCCCTGGTCGCCGGTATGAAACCAGCCATGCGCGAAGGCAGTGGCATTGGCGTCCGGATTTTTCTCGTAGCCGGCGGTGACATTGGGCCCGCGAATGACGATCTCGCCGGTCTCACCCGGCTTCAGCAATTGCCCGTCCAACGCCATCACCGCCACTTCCGGTCCGGCGGCGGCGCCGACGCTGCCCGGTTTGCGAAGACCCGGCGGCAACCGGTTCGACGCCATCTGGTGCGCGGCCTCGGTCATGCCGTAGGATTCGATCACCGGGCAGCCGAAAGTCGCCTCAACCTCGGCCATCACTTGCGGCGGGAGCGATGCCGAGGACGAGCGGATGAAGCGAAGAGGCGCTGCGGCCAGCGCATCGGCATTGCGCGCCGCGCGCGGCAGGATCGCCTGATGCATGGTCGGCACGGCCGTGTACCAGCTCGGCCGCGCCGCGCTAAGCCAATGGAAGAAACGCAGCGCGTTGAAGCCCGGCGTGCAGAAGACGCTGCCGCCGGCGGCGAGCGAGGACAGCACCGCGGCGATCAGCCCATGAATGTGGAACAGCGGCATGATGTTGAGGCAGCGATCGCCGGCCGTCAGACCGAGCGTCGCGCCGATATGGGCGGCCGAGGCGGCGAGATTGGCATGGCTGAGCGGCACCAGCTTGGGGCGTGACGTGGTGCCTGAAGTGTGCAGCAACAGCGCGATATCGCTGTCCTCAGCCAGTTCGGGCGCGGCCGGCGGACCGATCGATTCTCCCTCAATCTTGAAGCTTCCGGCAGGCGCGTCACGCAGTGCTGTGAGCCTTAGCACCGCTATGCCCAGGCGCTCGGCGACGGTCACCGCCGGGCCGCCTTCGTCTTCGGCAACCAGGATCGCCTTGGCGCCGATGTCGGTCAGATAGAAGTCGAGTTCGTCGGCCCGGTAGGCCGGGTTGAGTGGCGCCGTGGACGCCGCCGCCGCCACCGCGACAAAGGCTGTCGCCATCTCCGGCCCGTTCGGCAGCACGATGGCCACCCGGTCGCCACGGCCGAGGCCCAGTGCATTGAGCTGCGCTGCCGTTTCTGAGATCAGGCGGCGCAGTCCGCCATGGGTGAGCGTGATCCTATCGGGGGCCGAAATCGCCGGTGCATTGTCCGCTCCGGCGGCAAGCCGCTCAATGATCGACGCTTCAGACAACGCGAACCTCTAGGTCGCCGACGCCATCGATATGACCGCGAAGAACATCACCGCGAATGACCGCGCCGACGCCCGCCGGCGTGCCGGAAAGAATGATGTCCCCCGGCATCAACGTGAAAAGACCTGAGAGATAGCTGATCATTTCCGGAACTTTCCAAATCATCTGGTTGAGGTCGCCGGTCTGTTTGCGCTCGCCATTGACGTCCAGCCAAATCGCTCCCTGGGTTGGATGACCGATGGAGCTTGCCGGAACCAACGGCGTGCATGGCGCCGACGCCTCGAAGGCCTTGCCGACCTCCCAAGGACGGCCCATGTCCTTCGCCTTACCTTGCAGGTCGCGCCGCGTCATGTCGAGACCTACGCCATAACCGAACACGCAGTCCAGAGCCTTTTCGACCAGGATATCCGTACCGCCGCTTTTCAGCGCCACGACCATTTCGATCTCGTGGTGGACATCGTTGGAGGCCGGAGGATACGGAAATTCTCCTGTCGTATAGAGGTTGTCGGGATTCTTCTGGAAGAAGAATGGCGGCTCCTTGTTGGGGTCGTGTCCCATCTCGACTGCATGCGCGGCATAGTTCCGTCCGACGCAATAGACCCGGTGCACCGGAAACATTTTGTCGGTTCCCGCCACCGGGATGCTCGGGATTGCGGTCGGTTCGATGACGTAGCTTGAGGCCGTGCCGTGCATGTTCACTGTCTTGCTCCTGCATAGTATTCGACTTTGGCTTCGGCCCGTTCGATCAGTTCAGCGATCAGCAGGGCGAAGGCAAAAAGGATGATGGTCAGGGCCCAGAATTCGGCCATACGGAAATTTCGCGAGAAGGTCTCGAACAGCGCACCGTAGCCGACGATGGCGACGAGCAACTGACCGATGACGACGCCCTTGACGCCGCGGATGAGGCCGAGGCGGATGCCGGCAAGGATTTCCGGCAGTGCCGCCCACAGGATGATCTTGGTATAGAGCGCCGGGCGAGAGGCGCCATAGGAACGCGCCATCTCGACCAGCGACGGCGAGATGTGGCGGACCCCGGCGCGGGTGTCGAGAACGATGATCCAGATCGCAAACAGGAACACCGCCGCAACGATCGTCTTTTCGCCGAAGCCGAACAGGATCATCAGAACCGGGACGATTGCCGAGAGCGGTGCGCTTGAAAAGATGTTGACCCACATGCCAAGCAGGTCGTCGGCGATCTTGACGCGCCCCATCAGGATGCCCAGTGGCACGCCGATTACGATCGACAGGGCCATGCCCATGGCGAAGGCGCGAAGGGTGGTGACCGTCGCGCTCTGCCAGGACGGGGTCTGCACGAGACTGACCGCTGCAACCAGCACGTCGCTAAACGGCGGCAGCAGAAAGACAAGGTCCAGCCGGCCGACGACTTCCCACACGACGCACCAGACGAGCAGGGACGCCATCATTGGTACTCGGTAGCCAAACAGGGTCATGGCCGGTCACTCCACATACTGCTTCAGCCCCTGCCAGATCTCCTCGACGGTATCGAGATAGTGCCTGTCGCGATGGATGCGCTCCGGGTCGCCGGAGCGATCGATTTCCGGTTCAATGATCTGCGAAACCCGGCCGGGTCTGGGTGACAGCAACACGATACGATCGGAGATGTAGACCGCCTCCTCGATCGAGTGCGTGACGAAGATGAAGGTCTTGTTCTGGTTGGTGCGCAGTCGGATCAGGTCTTCCTGGAACTTCCGCCGGTTTTGCTCGTCGACCGCCGAAAACGGTTCGTCGAGCAGCAGGACGTCTGCATCGACCGACAGGGCCCGCGCCAGGCCGACGCGCTGGCGCATGCCGCCCGACAGCTGGTGCGGATATTTATCCTCGAAGCCGGCGAGGCCTACCTCGGCGATATAGCGGCGGGCGATCTCCTCGCGCTCGGCCTTATTGGTGCCGCGCAATTCAAGCCCGAAGGCGACGTTGCGTATCACGGTGGCCCAAGGCATCAGCGCAAAATCCTGGAACACGAAAGCGCGTTCGGGGCCTGGTGCGCTGACGCGCTTGCCATTGATCGCGACGGTGCCGCCATCGGCCCGTATCAGCCCCGCTATGATCTTCAGCAGCGTCGTCTTTCCGCAACCGCTGGGTCCGAGAAGGCTGGTCAGCTTGCCCCTCGGAAAGTCGAGATCGATGCCGCGCAGCGCCTCGACATTGCCGTATGTCTTGGAAATTCCTCTCACTTCCACGATTGAATCGATCGGTGCGGGAACTGGCGACGGTCCATTTCGCAATGCGGTCACGCCCATCTTAAGCACCTCTACTTTCAGGCCTGAAAACACGGACTTCCACCCACTGCAGAAAGACGAGCGTCAGGGTTGAAAGCGCAATGATCGAGGCAATTGTTGCGTACATCTCGGCGTAGTCTGCGCGCGAGCGGTGGAAGGTGATGAGGTCGCCGATGCCGGTCGGGGTAATCAGCAGCTCGGCGAGCACCACGCCGACAAACCCGGCAGCCACGCCGAGGCGCAAACCGGCAAAAATCACCGGGCTGGCGTCCGGAAGAATGATCTTGGCGACGGTCTGCCAATTTGTGCCCAGGAATGATCGGCACATAACCAGCAGCGACTCGTTGACGTTGCGCACAGCCTTGTAGGTATTGAGCACGATGACCGGCAGCGCCAGGATCATGACGGCGAGCGTCTTGGCGGTCATGCCAATTCCGTAGACAAAGGTGACCATCGGAATGAAGGCGGCGACGGGTGCTGCCTGAAGCACGATGAACACAGGGATCACCAGCCATTCGCCGGTGCGCCACAGGCCACAGATCGTGCCGAGGCCGACACCGAGGAACGCCGACAGGACAACGCCGAGCACCAGCGGCTGCAGTGTCGAAAGATAGGCAGTTGCCAAGCTGCCGTCGGCGAGCAGTCCGAAAAACGCGACGATGGTGTCGGAAAAAGTCGGGAAGGCAAAGCTGACCGGAATACGCCCGGCCACCTCCCAAATCCCCGCGAACAGAGCGATCGACACCAGCCTGAGCAGGATCGGCTGGTCCCACGATGCGACCCTCGCGCTGCGACTGGATGGGGAAGCGAGGCCGGCAGCCTCGCCGTCGGTTCTGATGCTTACGGCCATCCGGCAGGCCGCCTATTTCTTGCCGAGCTTGGCGACGGCGCGGTCGATTGCGGAGACATCCCAGAAGTCCTCGACCTTGAGGCTCGCGGGATCGCCCTCGATCTGGCCGGCAAGGCTGAAGAAGGCAAAGTCGTCTTTGGCCGCATCCGCTCCGCCGCCATTCAGCGCAAGGCTGCCGGCTTCCGCGGTTTCCTTGTAGTATTCGGTGATTTCGCTATCCGCCTCCGCGCCGAGATCCGGCAGCAGTTTGTATTTGTTGCGGAGCTCGACCGCGACAGTCGGGTTCGCGGTTATTTCCCGCGCGGTCTTCATCAGTTCCTCGACCAGGATGTCGACGTCAGCGGCGTTGTTCTTCAGATAGTCCGCGGTCGCGAAAAGCGCTTCGTCCGAGGCGCCGAGATCCTCGACCGGCAGAACGATGAACTTGCCGGGGGCTTCGGCCTCAAGCGCGCGCCTGTTTGCGGCATCGACGATCGACGCCTTGATTGTCCCCTGGAGCAGCGCATTGCGGCGAACCTCGGAACCCGGGACATAGCTGATGTTACCGAGCTTGATGCCGTGGTTTTTCGCCATCAGGAGCATGACAGCCTCGGTGCCGGAGCCGCGCGCCTGAACGGCGACTTCCTGCCCGTCCAGATCCTTCCATTCCTTGTAGAATTCGCTGTTGACGACGGGAAAGAAGCGCAGCGTCGATATCTGCGCAAAGATGCGGATCGGCACGCCGACCTTCTGGATCAGAGTGTAGGGGGCGCCGATGCCGACATCGGCCTGGCCGCCGACAATCGCCTGGGCTGCCAGATCCTCGTCATTGAGAACAATGAGCTCGACATTCACGCCGCGCTCCTTGGCGCGCTCTATCGCGGCGAGTGTCTGGATGGATTCTATACCGGGAAGGTCGCCGAATGCGATGCGCATGTCGCCCGCATTTGCGGCCGACAGGGGCAGTGCCCATGCCAGAGCCGCGGCGAAAGCGGTGGCAAGGATGGTACGTCTGGTCAAGCTGGCCATTGTCATTCCTCCCGTTTTTGTAACCATTACCTTAATTGGTTAAGGCTGCGGAGAGGATTGGTCAAGGAGAAACTACGCCATGTCGAACGTGCGGGCTAGAAAACTCGCCAGTTGACGGTTTAAGCTAATCGTTTTAACACCGACAAAGGGAAATCTTATGCGAATTGGTTAAATCGATGGACGATCCCGGTAATGGCGGCCACGCCGCCCTAGTTCAGCTTCAGGCCTATCTTGCCCAGATGGACCATGCCGGCGAGACACGGCTGCCTGCCGAGCGGGAACTGTCCGAGAGCCTCGGCGTATCGCGCGGCGATCTGCGCAAGGCGCTGGCAGTGCTCGAGAAGGACGGCCGCATCTGGCGTCACGTCGGCAGGGGCACCTTCGTCGGCAGTGGACCGGTCGAGGAGACGATCGGCATTTCGGAAATCGCCGGACGCACCAATCCGGCCGACGTGATGCGCGCTCGCCTCATCATCGAACCCGAGATTGCGCGCGAAGCGGCGCTGCACGCCACGCTTTCCGATATCGCAGGCATGCGTCAATCGCTGGTGCAGACGCGGGAAGCCGTCACATGGCGGCAATACGAGAATATCGACAATCTGCTCCACCGGCAGATTGCGCAGGCGAGCCGCAACAACGTGCTGCTCGGCCTATTCGATGTCCTGAACGCCGTGCGCCGAACCGTAGTGTGGGGACGTCTTCGTTCAGAAGGCGCCCGCCCTCCGGCAGACCATCACAGCTTCGCCGACCATGAACGGATCGTCGAAGCGATCGCCGAGCGCGACTTGGGTGGCGCGGCGGCAGCGATGCGCCTGCATCTCCAACAGGTCGAGCGGCGCCTGATCCCTGTCCGCGAAGCCGCCGAATAGCTTGGATTGGCCACGCTACAGCGCCGCGCGTCCTTCTTGGGCGCGCGGCGCTGTTCGGGGTTAGGCGCCGTAGCCGATGATGCCCTTGATCTCGAGGAAATCGTGGATCGCCCAGTCGGCATATTCGCGGCCATTGCCCGACTGCTTGTAGCCGCCGAAGGGTGCGAATGTGTCCCACTCCGGATAGTTGATCGAGACCTGCCCGGCGCGCAGGCGCCCTGCCACGGTACGAGCGTGCTCGATATCTCCGGACTGGACATAGGCGGCGAGGCCGTAGACCGTGTCGTTGGCGATCTTCACCGCGTCGTCGTCGTCATCATAGGAGATGACCGAAAGCACCGGCCCAAAAATCTCCTCCTTCTCGATGGTCATGCCCGGCTTGACGTGGCCGAAGACGGTCGGCCGCACGTAATAACCGCGATTAAGATGCTCCGGCCGGCCGAGACCGCCGGTGACCAGCGTAGCACCCTCGGCGATGCCGGCCTCGATCAGCCGCTGGATCTTGTCGAACTGGATGTTGCTGACCACCGGCCCGAGCTTGGTTTCTTCCGAGCGCGGATCGCCGACCTTGTGCGCCTCGGCCGCCTTCTTGGCGATCGTGAGCGCCTCGTCGTGGCGGCCGGCCGGCACCAGCATGCGCGTCGGCGCGTCGCAGGATTGGCCGCTATTGCCGAAACAGGCGTTGACGCCCTTGCGCACGGCCTTCCTGAAGTCGGCATCGGGCAGCACGATGTTGGCCGACTTGCCGCCGAGCTCCTGCGCGACGCGCTTGACCGTCTCGGCCGCTGTTTTGGCGACGATGACGCCGGCCCGGGTCGAACCGGTGAACGAGACCATGTCGACGTCGGGATGGCCGGCCATGACCTGTCCGACATCCGGACCGGTGCCGTTGACCATGTTGTAGACGCCCTTCGGCGTGCCGGCCGCTTCCATCACTTCCGAAAAGATGACGCCGCTGATCGGCGCGATCTCGGAAGGCTTCAGCACGACCGTGCAGCCGGCGGCGATCGCCGGCGCCACCTTGCAGACGATCTGGTTGAGCGGCCAGTTCCACGGCGTGATCAGCGCACAGACGCCGATCGGCTCCTTGACCACCATGGTGGTGCCGCGCTTCTCGCTGAATTCGTAATCCTCCAGCGCATGAATAGTGGCTTCCATATGCGCCCTGCCCGCCCAGGCCTGCGCCTCGCGCGCCCAGGTGATCGGCGCGCCCATCTCCTGGCTGACAGCCTGCGCGATGTCCTCGTAGCGCTCGTTGTAGACTTCGAGGATGCGCTTCAGCAGTTGCAGGCGCTCGGCCTTGCTGGTTTGCGAAAAGACCGGGAAGGCTGCCTTGGCCGCTGCCACGGCGCGATCGACATCGGCCTTCGAGCCGACGGAGATTTTCGTATAGGCCTCCTCGGTGGACGGATCGATCACATCCAGCGTTGCCGGCACCACGGGCGCGACCCATTTGCCGTCGATGAAGAAGTTCAGGTGATTGCTCATGGGTGGTGCTCCGGTTTTCTGGAAAGGATGGGGATCAGATTAGCCGGGCAGCATAGGGCAGTTCGCGCCGCGGCGCAGGCTGATATGCGCCACATCGCCGACGCTGAACTGAAAACCTTCCGCCCGGCGCGGCGCATCGATCACCACTGGTATCCCCTGCCCCAATTCGGCGTGCAGGCGCAAGGTGCGGCCGTGAAAGACGATACTGCTCACCCGTACCGGCGCGGTGCCGGGCGCAGCATCGGTCGTCGCCAGAAGATCCTCCGGACGCACACCGATGGTTCGCATCGCGCCTTCGCCGGGGGCTTCGCCGGTTTCCGAGGTGGCTTCGAGCGGCAGGGCGCCGGCGCTGAAACGCAATCGATCGCCGTCACGGCCGACAAAGCGCGACTGCAGCAGGTTCATCGTGCCGATGAAACTGGCGACGAATTTGGTGGCGGGCCGGTCGTAGAGCGTGGCCGGCGGCGCAATCTGCTCGATGCGGCCCTTGTTCATGACGACGATACGATCGGAGATCGACAGCGCCTCGGTCTGGTCGTGGGTGACCAGGACGAAGGTGGTGCCGAGCCGCGACTGCAGCCGCTTCAATTCGACCTGCATCTGTTCGCGCAGATGCGCGTCGAGCGCCGACAGCGGCTCGTCCAGCAACAGCACACGCGGTTCGCAGACGATGGCACGGGCGAGCGCGACGCGCTGGCGCTGGCCGCCCGACAATTCGGACACGCGGGCGCCGAGCTTCTCGGCAAGGCCGACCATGTCGAGCGCTTCGCCGACACGCTTTGCCTGCTGGGCGCCCGAAAGCTTGCGCAGCGACAGACCGAAGCCGACATTTTCGGCAACGTTCATGTGCGGAAACAGCGCATAGTCCTGGAACACGGTGTTGACGGGCCGGTCGAAGGGCCGCAGCGAAGTGATGTCTCGGCCGTCGAGCAGCACCCGCCCGCTCGACGGGCTTTCGAAACCGGCGATCACCCGCAGGCTGGTGGTCTTGCCGCAACCCGAGGGCCCGAGCAAGGTCAGAAACTCACCGCGGGCGATGTCGAGATCGACGGCGTCGAGCCCAACGATGCCACCCGGAAAAACCTTCGACACCGCATCCAGCCGAACGAGCGGATCAGGCGCCATCGCGAACCTCGGACGGCTTGGTCGTATTGACCCAGAGGATCTGGCAGCGCTCGGCGCCCGGATTGCGGAAGGCGTGCAGCAAGGTGCTCTTGAAGGCGAAGCTGTCGCCGGTCTTCAGCCCATAGGCGGTTGAACCGATCACAAGTTCGACTTCGCCCGACAGGACGAAACCGAATTCGTGGCCGGGATGGGCGTAGGCTTCGACGGTGCCGCCGCCGGCTTCCACCGTCACCAGCATGCCGGTGAGCGTAGCGGCCGGCGGCGACAGCAGCGCCTTGGCGATGCCTTCCGACTTCACCGGGATCTGCCGCCGGCTGTTGGCGCGCACGCAATAGAGATCGCTGCCGGCATCGTTGCCGTCAGCAATCAGCGCCGACGGCTCGATGTCGAGAGCGGCGGCGAGCGGCCAGATCACCTTGACGCGAAGCGAGGACAGGCCGCGCTCGATCTGGCTGAGCGCCCCGATCGAAACGCCGGCCTTGGCGGCAAGCTCGGCCAGCGAAAGACTGCGTTCCAGCCTGAGCGCCCGCACGCGCCGGCCGACCCGCACGTCAGCGTCGTCCTTCGGCTTTTCAGCCGCTTGGTCCAGTATATCCATCTGTTTCCCGACCTCGTTTTCGGTATCCTGGAGCGGCGCTTCGCGGTTCTCCCTTCTCCCCTTGTTGTGGGAGAAGGGAAGGCCAGGTTCAGCCGCCCGCCTTGACCTTCTCGAACATCTTGGCGAGTTCGTCATTCTGTTTCATCGGCCCGGTGAAGACGGTGGTCTTCAGCATCACTTCCGGATCGGACGGCAGCTGCAGCTTCTCCAGTTCCTCCTTCGGCACCGCGGCGAAGGCAGAGCTGTTCGAGCTGCCGTAACCATAGGCTTGGATCAGGTATTTTCCCGAATCCGTCTCCAGCCGGCTGTTGATGAAGTCATAGGCGAGGTCGACATTCTTGGCGTCCTTGAGCATGACGAAGCCGCACGCCCAGGTCAGCATGCCTTCCCTAGGCTTCATGAACTCGACGGGTACACCCTGCTTCTTCAGCGAGGTGGCCGACGCGTTCCAGGTCATGGCGGCGACCAACTGGCCGCTCGCCAGCGCCTGTTCGACCGAGGTCATGTCGGTGGTGTAGTTGGAGAGCAGCGGGCGCTGCTCGCGCAGTTTTTCCGCGACCTTGTCCATCTGTTCCGGCGTCATGTCGAACGGATTGACGCCGGCGAGAAGCGCCGCCACCACCGGCGTATCGTGGACGGCGTCGATCGTCGCCATGCGCCCGGCATATTGCTTGTCCCACAAAAGGTTCCAGCTCGGTTCCGGGTTCTTCACCAGATCGGTGCGGTAGAGGATCGAGGTGTTGCCCCAGTCCCACGGCACCATCCAGACCTTGCCGTCGCCGGCCTGCAGGTCGGGCAGGTTCTTGAAGACCGGAAAGATCGAATCCCAGTTTTTGATGCGCTTGGTGTCGATCGGCTGCAGCAGGCCTTCCTTGTTCCAGCGCGCCACCTTGTCGTAGCAGGGATGCGCGACGTCAGGGCGGAAGCCGGCCTTGACCTTGGTGAAGGCGTCATCGTCGTCGCCGAACATCGAGGCCTCGACGCCATCGGGGTGTGCGGCGAGGAAGCTCTTGTTGAACTCGGGCAGTTCGTAGCCCGACCAGGTGAAATATTGCAGCTTGTCGGCCGCAAGCGCGACGGTCGACGAAAGCGCCAGCGCGAAAGCTGCCAATCCAGCTTGGACTGTCTCGCGATTTATCGATTTCAGGTCGAATGCCATTGCAGTTCTCCTCTTTCGGTTTCTTCTGGTTTGGACAGATCGGCGGGCACCGGCCGCTGAGCGGCGGCGAGCCCGCGATGGCGCAGGATTTCGGCAATTGCCGCGATGACGAAGGACACGGCGAGGATGGCCGTGCCTAGCGCCATGACGGTCGGCAGCGATTTCGGGAAACGCAGCTGGCTCCAGATGTAGAGCGGCAACGTCGGCTCGGTGCCGGCGAGGAAGAAGGCGACGATGAACTCGTCGAAGGACGTCAGGAAGGCCAGCATGAACGCTGACACAATGGCGGGCAGGCTGAGCGGCAGCATGACCCGCCTGAACGTCGTCCAGTCAGACGCGCCGAGATCGAGCGCCGCCTCGCGGATGGTCTTGGGGATAGCGGCGAAGCGGCTTTTCATGATCACCACCGTCGTCGGCAGCGCCACCAATATGTGGCCGAACACGATGGCCGTGCGTGACGGCCCGAAGCCAATGAGGTTGACCAGGATCAACAGCGAGATGCCGACGATGACGCCGGGGATCAGGATCGGCAGCCGCGCGATGGCGCTGATCGTGGCGGCAAGCGGCGAGCGACTGAAGAGGTCCATGTAGGACACTGTGATGCCGCAGAGCGTCGCACCGGTGGCGGCAATTGCACCGATGACGAGGCTGTTCGCAAGGGCGCCGGACAGCGCCGAATTTCCGAACAGCGTCGCGTACCATTCGAACGTGAAGCCTTGCAGCGGAAACGCCGCCTGGATCGAATTATTGAAGGAAAACAGCGGGATCAGCAGTATCGGCAAGTACAGGAACACCAGATAGGCAAGGACATAGGCGCCGAGCCAACCGCCGCCCCGCTTTGCATCGATACGGGCCGTGTTCATAAGCGGCTGCCAAATCTGCGGTCGGCGGAACGCACCACCAGCACCACGGCAAGGATGACCAGCATGACGGCAACGGCGAGTGCGGCGCCGAACGGCCAGTCATTGGCCTTGCCGAACTGGGCCTGGATCAGCGTGCCGATCATGGTGCTGGCAGGACCACCGACCAGCGCGGGAGTGACATAGTCGCCGACCGTCGGCACGAAGACGACGAGGGCCGCCGCCAGCACCCCCGGCATCGAGTTCGGCAGCACGACGCGGCGGAAGCTGGTGAACGGCTTGGCGCCGAGATCGGAAGCAGCTTCGAGCAGCGATTTCGGTATTGTGTCCAGCGCCACATAGATGGGCAGGATGGCGAATGGCGCATAGGCGTGAGCCAGCGTGACGATGACGGCGGCCGGCGTGTTGAGAAACGCCAGTGTCGGCTCGGACCAGATGCCGCTTTCGATGAGCGCCGAGTTCAGCACGCCATTATAGGCAAGCACGATCTTCCAGGCGAAGACGCGCAAGAGATAGCTGGTCCAGAACGGCAGCGTCACCAGAAACAGCAGCAGGCCGCGCCGCCGTCCGGCGTGGAAGGCAAGATAGTAGGCGACGGGATAGGCGGTGACGACCGTCGCCAGCGTCACCAGGCCGGCAATGGCCAGCGAGCGCAGCGTTACCGTCCAGTACAGCGGGTCGGATGCCACGGTGATGAAATTCGCAAAAGTGAAACCGGCACCCAGCAGCGAACCGTCATTGTCGCGAAGGGCGAGGAAGAGCACGAGGCCGAGGGCAAACAGGATCAGGAAGAAGGTGACCAGCCCGCCCGGCAGCAGCATGGCCAACCGGAAACCCGTCGAGGACCGGGACTCCGGCAGCGGCTGTCTTGCAACGATGGTCGACATCGGGGTTGCCATCGAAATTTGAAATTACTCAAGATTTTTTCATAATCATGAAACTGTCAAGCTGATTTTCGGGCGACGCTTGAATTGTCTGCGAAGCAACAGTAGCGGCGGACTTCATCCCGATCGGGAAAGGATAGACCTTTGGCGGGAATTTGTTGAAAGTGCCGCCGCCGCTGGCCAAGCTGTTTGTGAACCATTGGTCCGGCAGCGACCGTCGCAGCAGAACAAGACAGCAGAGGACCGCAAGCCATGACGAACCCCACCCACCTGCCAGCTGAGGGCCTCTTCATCGGCCGCGCCCGGACAAGCGATACGCCCCATCCGCTGGTGGTCACGGTCCGCGACGGAGTGGTGTTCGACATCACGTCGAGCATGGCACCAACCGTGCGCGACGTCTGCGAGATGCCAGACCCAGCAGGGTACGTCCAGGTGGCCAGGGGCGAACCGATCGGATCGCTTGATGCGATCGCCGCCAACAGTTTCCAGGCCGCACGCGATCCGCAAAAACCAATCCTGCTTTCTCCGGTCGACCTGCAGGCGGTCAAGGCGTCGGGCGTCACCTTCGTCGTCAGCCTGCTCGAACGGGTCATCGAGGAGCAGGCGCGCGGCTCGGCCGAGAAGGCGGACGCCATTCGCGCCGACATTGCCGGGCTGATCGGCCACGATTTGTCGAAGCTCAAGCCCGGCTCGCCGGAGGCGATGGAGATCAAGGCAAAGCTGATCGAGCGTGGCGCCTGGTCGCAATATCTGGAAGTAGGCATCGGCCCTGATGCCGAAATCTTCACCAAATGCCAGCCGATGGCGTCGGTCGGCTTCGGCGCCGATGTCGGCCTGCATCCGGTTTCCACCTGGAACAATCCGGAGCCGGAGATCGCCATGATCGCCGCCAGCAGCGGCAAGATCGTCGGCGCGACGCTCGGCAACGACGTCAATCTGCGCGACGTCGAAGGGCGCTCGGCGCTCTTGCTCGGCAAGGCCAAGGACAACAACGCCTCGGCCGCGCTCGGCCCGTTCATCCGCTTGTTCGACGCGACATTTTCCATCGATGACGTGAAGCAGGCCATCGTGCGCCTGAAGGTCGAGGGCGAAGGCGGTTTCTCGCTGGAAGGCGCCAGTTCGATGGCCGAGATCAGCCGCTCGCCGGAAGAGCTGGTCGCCGCCGCGATGGGGCCGCATCACCAGTACCCGGACGGGCTGGCGCTCTATCTCGGCACCATGTTCGTGCCGTCGAAGGATCGCGGCGAAAAGGGCAAGGGCTTCACGCACAAGGTCGGCGACATCGTCACCATCTCGTCGGAGAAATTCGGTGCCCTGGTCAACCGGGTGCGGCTGTCGCCCGACTGTCCGCACTGGACCTACGGCGCCAGCCATCTGATGCGCGACCTCGCCAGGGCCGATCTTATCTAGGTCCCGCCCCGACTGCGACGGAGAGATGTCTCGGCCTGACCCGCCTGCCTGGAAAATACCAGCCAAACTGATGCAATCTGATGGGACTGCTGATGGCGCCTTGTCGCGCGCCAACTACCACTGGCAAATGGAGGCTTGCCATATGTCGAAAAAGCGGATGCTCTGATGCATCCAGATCGGCGCTGGCAAGAAATACGATCAGGGTCTGCCGTGATCGTCGTCGGAGGTGGAGGAAGTTTTCAAAATGGGAGGAAATCAAATGCTGACAAGGCTACGACTATTTGTATTCGGCTTGATCGTGGCGCTGGCCATCCCGGCGGCGGCACAGGCCAAGACCTTCTACTGGATTTCTCATGGCGGCCCGGCCGATCCGGTCTGGACCTACTTCCTCGCCGGCGCCAAGCAATGGGCGACGGACACCGGCAACACCGTCAACACCTCGTTCCACAATGGCGACGTGTCGTCCCAGCAGGAGGCTGTTCGCGCGGCCATCGCCGCCAAGGCGGACGGCATCACCACCACCAGCCCCGACCCGGGCAGCCTTATCGAGCTCGCTAAGGAAGCACGGGCGGCAAACATCCCGATCATCAATTTCAACACGCCCGATCCGAAGGCGGACTTCAACGCCTATGTTGGCGGTGACAACGTCACCTTCGGCAAGAACTGGGCGCAGTATCTGGTCGACAAGGGCCTGGTGAAGAAGGGCGATTTCGTCTGGATGCCGGTCGAAATCCCGGGCGCCACCTATGGCGTCCAGGAAGAAGAAGGCATCAAGAGCGTCTTCGAGCCACTCGGCATCACTTATGAAATCACCGAAGCCACGCTCGACCAGGCCGAAGCGATCAACCGCATGGTCGATTACCTCACCGCCAACAGGGCCAAGGTCAAGGCGATCATCGGTCTCGGCGACCTGGTGACCGGCTCGATCAAGCGGGTGTTCGACCAAGCCGGCATCAAGCCGGGCGAAATCCCGGTCGTCGGCTGGGGCAACTCGCTCGACACCACCCAGGAGGTGCTGACCGGCTACGTCAATGCCGCACAATGGCAGGATCCGCAGGCGACCAGCTATGTGGCGCTTTCGATCGCCAATATGGCTGCCAGCGGCATTCCGCCCGGCTTCGACGTGATCACCGGCGCACTCTACGAAAAGGACACCGCACAGGTCTACGACGACATCCTGTCCGGAAAATAAAACCGCGATCGGGATGATCGCGGCACGCCTGCCGCGATCATCCCAATCACCCCGCCGAGCCTCGAACCGCTTATGCGGTGCCCGGGCCTGGCCAATTCCAACCATGTCGCGGGTCCAACGTGGAAAACAGTTCCATTATCCAACGCTCGATCGCCAGGCCGGAATTCGGGCCCTTCGTGCTGCTTGTCGTCGAGCTCGCGGTGTTCTGGGGGTTCAACCACGACTTCCTGTCGCCGCAGAACATCAGCAACATACTGGCCTTCACGGTCGAGCTTGGCCTGATTGCGCTGGCGATGACGCTGTTGATGACATCAGGCGAGTTCGACCTCTCGGTCGGATCGCTGTTCGGTTTCTCGCCCGTCTTGATGTGGACGCTCTTCAACAGCGGCCTCACCTCGCTGGAAGCCGGCTTCGTCGTGGCCTTGCTGGTTGCCGCCTTCATCGGGCTGGTCAATGGCTGGTTCGTGACGCAACTCAAGATTCCATCCTTCCTGGTGACGCTCGGCATGCTGCTGGTCGTGCGCGGCACCGCTCTGTTCGTCACCAGCGGATTTCCGCAACGCACCTGGAGCGCCGAAGGCAGCTGGCTCGCCGAGGCGCTGGTCGGTGATTTCTTCATCGGGCCGTTCCGCATCTACATGTCGCTGTTCTGGTTCATCGCAGCCGCGATCGCACTCGGCTACGTGCTGACGCAAAGCCGGACCGGCAACTGGATCCAGGCGGCCGGCGGCAACCCCAATGCGGCAAGGGCGCGTGGCGTCAATGTCAGCGGCGTCAAGATCGGCCTGTTCATCCTGTCGTCGATAATGGCTTCGCTTGCCGGCGTCATCAGTTCGCTGCGCACCTCCGCCGCCAATCCCAACAGCGGCACCGGCTACGAGCTCGAAGTCATCGCCATGGTAGTGATCGGCGGCACGGCCCTGACTGGCGGGCGCGGCACCATCATCGGTACCGTGCTCGGCATCCTGATCCTGCGCGTGATGCGCAATGGCATCGTGCTGATCGGCGTGCCAGGGCTTGCCTACAACATCTTCATCGGCGCGATCATCCTCGGCATGATGGCGCTCCACTCATGGCTGGAACGCCGGCATCAGGCGGGGACTTGAACCATGGCTGAACCGCTTGTCCGCATGGAAAACATCCGCAAGTCCTACGGGCGTGTGCAGGCGCTGGTAGACGCCAATTTCCATGTCAACGAAAGGGAGATCGTCGGCCTGCTCGGCGACAATGGCGCCGGCAAGTCGACGCTGATCAAGGTGCTGTCGGGTGCGGTTCCGCTGACCAGCGGCGACATCTTCATCCGCGGCAAGAAGGTGGACTTCCGCAGCACCAGCGACGCCATCGCCCACGGCATCGAGACGATCTACCAGGACTCGGCACTGGTCACGCAATTGTCGATCGCGCGCAACCTGTTCCTCGGGCGCGAGCCGATCAAGCCGCCGCGTTTCCTTAACCGTATGGACCAGGAGGCGATGAACGTGGTCGCCCGCGACCTGCTCAAGCAGGTCGGCATCTCGAAGAACATCCCGCCGACCACGCCGATCGGCTCGCTCTCCGGCGGCGAGCGGCAGGCCGTGGCGATCGCGCGCGCCATGCATTTCGACAGCGACCTCATCATTCTCGACGAGCCGACCAACAATCTCGGCGTCGCCGAGACGCAAGGCGTGCTGAGCTTCGTGCGCAGCGCCCGCGATTCCGGCCATTCCTGCATCTTCATCGCCCATAACATCCACCATGTCTTCCAGGTGGTCGATCGCATCGTCGTCATGCGCCGCGGCAAGGTGGTTGCCGACGATATCGATCCGAAGAACACCAGCGTCACCGAGGTCGAACGGATTATCACCGGCATGTCCGACGAGGAGATCCGCGACGCCATCGTCCAGGGGAAACAATCGCAGGGCTGAGTGGGCCACGCGGAAACCGGTTGGCCGTAAGTCTGGCACAGGATCGCATCGGCTCCCATGACTGCGACAATGAAAGCCACCGTTGCGGACATCGCCAGAAGCTGCGGGCTGTCGACCGCGACGGTCGACCGGGTGCTGAACAACCGGCCAGGCGCCAGCGCGGCCAACCGGCAGCGCGTGATGGAGGCGGCCAAGCAGCTTGGCTATTTGCCGGTCGTGGATCAGGTCACGCTGCCCTCGCGGCCGGCGCATCTCGAGTTCTTCCTGCCGATCGGCACCAATGCCTTCATGATGGATCTGGCAAATCATATCGAGGATTATGCGGCACGCCTGCCGCTTGTCGCCTCCTGCCGGATCCACAAGCTCGCAGGCATCTCGCCGAACGCGTTGCAGACGGCGGTCGAAAACCTCTCGCTCAAGGCAAACGGCGTCGGCGTCATTGCGATCGATCACCCAAGAACGCGCAACATCCTGCGCGAGATCGTCGAGGCCGGCATCCGCCTGGTCACGCTGGTGTCGGACGTTCCGGGCGCACCGCGATCGGCCTATGTCGGCATCGACAACCGTGTCGCCGGGCGCACGGCAGCCCTTTTGATGGGGCGTTTCCTGGGCGGGCGTCCGGGCCATCTGGCAATGATCGTCGGCTCACGCTCCTATCGCGGGCATGAGGAACGTGAAATGGGCTTTCGCTCCGTGCTCAGCGAGGAGTTCCCCAATTTGACCGTGACCAGCGCCGTCGAGATCAACGACGAGCCTGATATCAGCTACACCGCGACGATGAAGGCGCTGCACAACGAGCCGGAACTGCTCGGCATCTATTGCGTCGGCGCCGGGCGTTCTGGCGTGGCGAAAGCGCTGCTGGAAGCCAAGCCGCAGAGGAAGCCGGTGTTCATTTGCCACGACCTGACGAGGGCGACACGCGGCTATCTCGTCGACGATCTGCTCGATGTGGTCATCGACCAGAATGCGCGGCTGATCGCCGAGCAATCGGTCATTCGCCTGCTCGGCTCGATTGCTTCCTCGGCGCCCTATCTGACGCGAAAATTCATCGAACCGCGCCTTATCTTCAAGGAAAACGTTCCGGTCCAATGATGCCGCGCAACGGCCACGGTCAGTTGCCCCCTATGGTTAAAATTCGGTTGATACCGCAAATCTGCACTTCTGCTATGCATCTTTCGTTCTTGCCGAATCATTGGGCAACCGCTAGTTTCGAAGGTGTCGGCCATCTACTCCTCCCAGATGCGATGCCGTCGCTGAGTGCGGTACACCTCCTCCCGTGCCGTATTCGAAATCGAGCCCGCTGCCACCTCCTCCCGGCAGCGGGCTTTTTTTGTTCCGGCTCCGGATTGGGCAAAGGCTGAGGTCACGACGATCACCGGACACGATGATCGGCGTCGAATGATCCATACGGGCGATGGTCACCGGCTTGTTTGGGAGCTGTCACCAGGGTTGATGCCGCCGTCATATTCGCCCGCAAAGGTGTTGCAGCCGCGATCAGCGGGTAATCCCGTCACACTTGTCACTCTCACCAATTCGTTATCGGTTCTATCGTGCCACACCAAGCAACAGGTAGCGCCGGGAATGGTTCGGCGACAGACTGGCAAAGGAGAAGCGCGATGACGGCACGTCCGAACGGACAAAAAACCATTCGGCGGCGCGGCTCGCAATGAACACGCTACCGATCGTTTCGCCGCTTGCGAGACTATCTGGCCGCAGCGCCCCGGAAAGACGTGATCAGGCCTTCCGCCATGCGGACAAATTGCGCGCTGGGGCCTTCGGCTCCGACGCTTTGAAGACTGACACGGGCGCCTTCAAGCAGCAGCGACAATGTATCGGCGAGAAGCTCTGCCTGGCCGATGCCGGCATCCCGGCACAGGCCGACCAGACGGTCGCGCTGGGCCTGCTTGAGCTCCTTGATCACACGTCTCGCCGGATGGTCGGTCTCGCTCAACTCGATGGCGGCGTTCGCCATATCGCAGCCGCGACCGTCCATCATCAGGCAATCGGCCGCCATCCGGACCCAGGCGTGCAGTTGCGCAAGCTTGTCGCCCGGATGCTCGGCCTCGAACTTTTGCCACATCGCGTTGGCGCTGCATGCGGTCGCCCGCAGGCACTCGATGACCAGATCGTCTTTGGACTCGAAATGACGGTAGAGCGTCATCTTGTTGGTACCGGCGGCCTCAGTGATCGCGTCGACGCCGACGCCCTTGATGCCATGCTTGTGGAACATATCCCGTGCCGTTTCCAGGATGCGATCCCGGGGGCGGATGCGTTCCGCAGTGCCGTCTTCCATCAAAACCTCCTTGGTTTCGGGTTCTCCGAAAAATCCCTGGGTACACCTCTTGACTAGGGTGTTACCGGTCTGTAACTTCTAGATGTTACTTACTGGTAACACCCCCATTGCCTCGTGTCAATCTCGCAGGCGCCTGTGAATAGCCTCCGCCGCATCGGCCAGGCAATGAAACTGCGCCCCGGGCGACTTTGGCCACGAATAGGAAGACCACCCAACTGCGGCGTACGCCGCAGATTGCCAGCCAGGAGCCGCTACGATGTCGCAGCGCAAAGATTTGACGATCGATGAAGTTGTGAAGGATCCGATCATCCGGATGCTGATGAAGGCCGACCGTGTCGACCCGCGCTCTTTCGAGACGATGCTGCGTACCGTTGCGGATGCGCAGGGCTACGACCGTAGGACGCCGTCTCGTTTCTTGGAAGACTCGGGGCAAAGCCGCAGCCGGCGACTGTCCAGAGTGGCCAAGGCTTTTGGCGAGGCGAGAGCATCGGGCGAGGCACACGTGTCATGGTAAACTTCTTCATCCACCGACCAATCTTCGCATCCTCGATCGCCATCATCATGGTGCTCGCCGGGGCGATCTGTTATTTCCTGCTGCCTGTCTCGCAGTTTCCCGACATCACGCCGCCTCAGGTCGTGGTCAGCGCCAACTATCCGGGCGCCAGTGCGCAAGTCGTGGCCGACACCGTCACGACGCCGCTCGAACAGCAGATCAACGGCGTTCAAGGCATGACCTACATGTCGTCGTCGAGCTCCAATGACGGCTCGTCGACGATCACCATCACCTTCGAGGTTGGCTACTCCCTGAGCACCGCCGCCGTCGACGTCCAGAACCGCGTGTCGCAGGCGGCGTCCTCGCTGCCGGCCATCGTCAATCAGGGCGGCGTGACGATCAAGAAGCAGAACCCGAACTTCGTCCTGATCGTCAACCTCACCTCACCCGACGGCTCCGTCGATCCGGTCGCGCTCAGCAACCTCGCCTACCTGCAAGTGGTCGACCCGCTGAAGCGCCTGCCTGGCGTCGGCGACGTGCAGATCTTCGGCGAGCGGCGCTATTCGATGCGCGTATGGCTCGATCCCGATAAGCTCGCCAATCTCGGCATCACCGCCGTCGATGTCCAAAACGCCATCGCCGAGCAGAATGTCCAGGTCGCGGCCGGCAAGATCGGACAGTCGCCGGCGCCGGCCGGCACCGCTTTCGAAATGCAGGTCAACGCAGTCGGCCGACTGAGCGATCCCAAGGAATTCGGCGACATCGTCGTGCGCGCCGATGCCGCGAACGGTTCGCTGGTTCGGTTGCGTGATGTTGCGCGCATCGAACTCGGTGCCCTGCAATATTCGTCGTCGGCGTTCTTCGGCGAGGATCCGACCGTGGTGCTCGCGGTCTACCAGATGCCCGGCTCGAACGCGCTCGATCTGCAGCAGCGCGTCAAGGACAAGATGCAGGAACTGTCGGCCCGTTTCCCCAAGGGTGTCAGCTACGCCATGCACTACGATACGACACGTTTCGTTTCGGCGTCGATGCAGGACGTGCTGGTTACGCTCGGCGAGGCGCTGGTCCTGGTTGTCGCGGTGGTGTTCATCTTCCTGCAGAGCTGGCGCACCACGATCATCCCGACGATTGCGATTCCCGTGTCGCTGGTGGCCACGCTCGTCGTCATGTATATGTTCGGCTTCTCGCTGAACATGCTCAGCCTGCTCGGCATGGTGCTGGCGATCGGCCTCGTCGTCGATGATGCGATCGTCGTCGTCGAGAATGTCGAGCGCCAGTTGGAGGCCGGCCTCAAACCGCTGGCTGCCACGCGCGCGGCGATGGCCGAGGTTACCGGCCCTATCATCGCCACGACCGCCGTGCTGATGGCCGTGTTCGTGCCGGTCGCCTTCATACCCGGCGTTTCCGGCCGGCTCTACAACCAGTTTGCCCTGACGGTGGCGATCTCCTTCGGCATCTCAGCCTTCGTCTCGCTGACGCTCACCCCGGCGCTCAGCGCCGCCTTCCTGCGCCACCGCCCGCCAACGCAGTTCGTGCTGTTCCGCTGGTTCAACACGGGCTTCGAATGGCTGTCGCATGCCTATGCCAATGGTGTGCGCTTCCTCATCCGCCTGCGCTGGATCATGCTTGGGCTGTTCGCGGCCGGGCTTGTCGCGACCTACTTCGTCTGGCAGCGCCTGCCCTCAACCTTCCTCCCGGTCGAAGACCAGGGATATTTCTTCGTGGTCATCCAATTGCCGGATGGCGCGTCGCTGGAGCGCACCGACGCGGTGGCCCGGAAGGTACGCGATGTCCTGCAGAACACGCCCGGCGTCGATATCGTCGGCTCGATCAGCGGCTTGAACTTCCTCACCAGTGCCGCCCAGTCGAACTCGGCGGTGGAATTCGCCATCCTGAAACCATGGGATCAACGCGGCCCCGACCAGAGCGCCTCGAAGCTCGTCGCCGACGTGCGATCGAAGCTCATGGAAATCCCAGAGGCCTTCGCGCTGAGCTTCGATCCGCCTTCGATCCCGGGCATCGGCACGACCGGCGGCTTTGAATTCCAGGTGGAGGACCTGACCGGTCGCGGCAGCGCTGCGCTCAACGACGCGACACAAGCCGTGCTGGCCGAAGCGCGTAAACAGCCCGAGCTCAACCCGCAGCAATTGTTCTCGTCGTTCTCGACCTCGACGCCGCAGTTCAACTACGACCTCGACCGCAACAAGGCGAAGCTACTCGGCCTCAGCCTGCCTGACGTGTTCAACACGCTGCAGATCTATCTCGGCTCGCTCTATGTGAACGACTTCAACCTGTTCGGCCGCACCTTCCGGGTAACGATCCAGGCCGACAAGGATGCGCGTGCGGGTGCTGCCGACATTTCGCGGCTCTATGTGCGCAATGCCTCCGGCGGCATGGTGCCGTTGAGCACGCTCGGCAAGCTGGTGCCTATCGTCGGCCCGGAAACCGTCCCGCATTACAACAACAATGCCTCGGCCCTGATCAATGGCGGTGCCGCACCCGGCTACTCTTCGGGCCAGGCGGTCGCCGCGATGGAACGGGCCGCTGCCACGGCACTGCCGAAGGATTTCGGCTACGAATGGACGGGGATTACCTATCAGGAGCTCAAGGCCGGATCGATCGCCTCGATTGTCTTCGGTCTCGCCATGGTCTTCGTCTTCCTGATCCTCGCCGCCCAATATGAGAGCTGGGCCATGCCCTTCATGGTTCTGCTCGCGGTGCCGCTTGCCCTGTTCGGTGCCTTTGTCGCCCTGTTGATGCGCGGCATGCAGATCGACGTCTATTCGCAGATCGGCTTCGTCATGCTGATCGGGCTGGCGGCGAAGAACGCCATTCTGATCGTGGAGTTTGCCCGGCGCCGGCGCGAGGAAGGTCTCAGCATCGTCGACGCCGCAATGGAAGCGGCGCGCCTGCGGCTACGGCCCATCCTGATGACCGCTTTCGCTTTCATCCTCGGCGTGCTGCCGCTGATGTTCTCCACAGGTGCTGGTGCAGCGAGCCGCCAGTCGATCGGCACCACCGTCTTTGGCGGCATGGTCGCGGCGACGATCCTGTCGCTGGTGTTCGTGCCGGTCTTCTATGCGGTGATCGAGCAGTTGCGCGAGCGCGGCAGCAAGAGCGAACCCGTTGCCGAACCGACTGAACCAACTGCGGAACCCGCTTTCGAGCGATTGGCCGAAGCGGCCGAATAGGATTGGAGAATTGATCATGCTTAAATGGAAAATTGCATTGGGAGCGGCCGTTGCCGTGGGGGCGATCTCGGTGGCCAGCGTTCACTTGCTCGACATGGGCAATTTCGGCCTCAACGCCGGTACGGCAGGGGCGGCCACGCCCGAACCCGCGGCGCCCGAACCCGCGGCGTTTGTCATGCCGGTGCCGGTGGTGAGCGTCGTCAAGAAGACGATTCCGATCTATCTCGACTATGCCGCCCGCACAGAGCCGATCCGCAGCATCACGCTGCAGGCGCGCGTACCGGGTTATCTGCAGGAGCAGGTCGCGCCCGACGGCAGCGATGTCAAGAAGGGCGACCTTCTCTACAAGATCGCTCCGGAGGATTTCCAGGCTGCCCTCGACCAGGCGAAGGCTCAGGTCCAGCGCGACGAAGCAACGCTCGACTATGCGCGTTCTAACCTTGGTCGCGGCACCGAGCTCGCCAAGAGCGGATACATCGCCAAGGATGCGTTCGACCAGCGCACCAGCAGCTTGCGCGAGGCCCAGGCCTCGCTCGCCGTGAACCAGGCGGCTGTGCGGACCGCCGAGCTCAATCTGAGTTATTCGGAAATCAAGGCGCCGTTCGCCGGGCGCGTCGGCCGCAACCAGGCCTCGGTCGGAACGCTGGTCAGCGTCGCCGGCACAGTGCTCAACACGCTGGTGCAACTCGACCCGATCTATGTCACCTTCAATCCGAGTGAAACGGATCTGGTGCAGATCGAGGAAGCCCGCGCGGCGGGGCCCGTCGATGTCGACGTCCTGCTTCCCGGCGATACGGAGCCGCGCCAGAGAGGTCAGCTCACCTTCATCGACAACACGGTCGATCGTTCGACCGGCACCATCACCGCACGGGCGACGATCGGCAACGCCAAGTTCACGCTGCTGCCGGGCCAATATGTTCGTGTGAGACTGCACATCAAGCAGCAGCCCGATGCACTGATGGTGCCGCAGACGGCGCTGGGATCGAGCCAGCTCGGCAAATACCTCTACGTCGTCGGCAAGGACAACACCGTCGACCAGCGCATCGTTTCGCTCGGGCCGACCAATGGCGATCTGGTGGCGATCTCGAGCGGCGTATCGGAAGGCGACCAGGTGATAACCGGCAATCTGCAGAAGATCGGCCCGGGAATGCCTGTCTCGCCGCTGCCACAGAAACCGGCCACCTGATACCCCATCAGACCCGGTCCAGCGGCGCCCCCGGCTATGCCGAGGGCGCCGTTTTGCTGAGCAGTTCGACCAAACCGGCGACATCGGCGCGATCGGCCTTGGCCGCAGGCATGAAAGCGCAATAGGGATGGCCGAGCCGAACCGAGACCGACGACAACGCGACCAGCCGGCCCGCTTCCAGATCGGCGCGAGCCATGATCCTTTGGCCAAGGGCTATTCCAAGGCCCAGCCGGGCCGAGGTGATCGCCAGGCTGGACAGTCCGACACGCCGTCCGTGCGAGGGGTCAGGCGAGCGGCTGCCGCCTGACATCGAAAACCAGTCCGCCCATGTCGGATGCGAGGCATAGTTCGGACCCCAGCTGGTATGGATGAACAGGCTCTCGTGCACATCCGCCAGGCTGGATGCACCATTGCCGTATCTCTGCCAGAAGTCCGGCGCGCAGACCGGCAGGACGTCGTCATGGACGAGACGAACGAGACGCAGGCCGGGATAGTGATAGTCGCCATAGCTGATGCGAAGATCGATGTTCTGGCGAACCAGGTCGACGGGATCGTCTTCGACCCGGACGTCGATCGCGATTTGCGGGAAGGCATCGAGAAGAACGGCCAGCTTGGGCGCCAGCCACAATTCGGCCAGCGAAAACGGCACACTGACGACGAGTCGCGTCCTCAGCCCGCCCTCCAGCATGCGCCGCCCGATCGCCGCAATGTCGCCCAAGGCGCGCGCCGTCTGCGGGTAGATCGCATGGCCGGCGTCGGTCAGCGCGATGCGATTGCCGCTGCGCACGAACAGCTGCTTGCCGAACCAGGTCTCGAGATTGCGGATCTGCTGGCTGACCGCCGCCGAGGACACGCCGAGTTCGGTGGCGGCCAAAGTAAAGCTGCCGGCGCGTGCCGCGACCTCGAAGGCCTTGATCGCGTTCAGCGGGGGGAGCCGTTCCATTCAAGCCTTCCGTAAGTTTTTCCTGCGGAAGCCTAATAATTTTTCGCGTTGAGAGAAAGATTTTTTTGCCGTCTTCTCTATCCAAACCTTGGAGCATGAAACGATGAAAGGCATTCTCGATCTGGACCGGTACCCGCTCGACCGTGACGGCAGCGCCGAATGGAAGCGCCTCGTGGAGACCTCGGTTGCGGCGCTGGAAGCCGACGGCATGTTCAATCTCGAAGGTTTTCTGCGGCCCGGCGTGGCCGAACGGGCGGTGCAGGAAATCCAGCCCGTCATGGCGACGCGCTCGCACGTGCACAAGCGGATGCACAACATCTACTTCAAGCCTGATATCCCGGAACTCGCTCCCGACCATCCCGCGCTGCGCAAGGTCGAGACCATCAGCCATACGGTCTGCGCCGACCAAATTCCTGACAGCCTCGTCCTCGCCATCTATGAATACGAGCCGCTGCTGCGCTTCCTGGCGGCGGCGATGGGGAAGCCGCGGCTGCATGTCATGCAGGACCCGCTGGCGCGCACCAATGTGATGGCCTATCGCGCCGGCGAGGCGCTGAACTGGCATTTCGACCGCTCGGAATTCACCACGACCCTGTTGTTGCAGGCAGCGCAGCGCGGCGGCGATCTCGAATACCGCACAGATCTCCGCTCGGACGACAATCCGAATTACGACGGCGTCGCCAGGCTGCTCGAAGGGCGCGATCCCGAGGCAAGGATACTGCGCATGAAGCCGGGCACGCTGAATGTCTTCCGCGGCAAGAACACCGCGCATCGCGTCACCACTGTCGAAGGCGAACGCGAGCGCATGATCGCGGTGTTTTCCTACTATGAGAAATCAGGCGTGATGTTCAGCGACGAGGAGCGCGTCGGCTTCTACGGCCGGGCTGCGTGAGAACGAAGTCGCCGACATTCCGCCCGGAGCGGGAATCCAGAAATGGCCTCTTGTTAGATTGTCGACAACCTGCTTTTCTGCTTCCGCACCTTGCGGAGTTGCCAAATGGGGAAGCTGGATTTTGCTCCGATCGCGGATACGACAAGACGTGCCGAGATCGTGGCGTTGCTTCGGCGTGCAATCCTGACCGGCCAGCTGAAACCCGGGCAGAAACTCAACGAACTCAGGATTGCCGAGCAGATGCGGGTGAGCCGCGCGCCGCTGCGCGAAGCCATGCGCGAGCTGGTGCAGGAAGGCCTCCTGACCAGCATCCCTTACGCCGGGACCTTCGTCGTTGATGTGACTGCCAAGGACATCGACGACGCCTATTCGCTCAACAAGGTGCTCGACGAGTTCGCCATCGAACTGACCTGGCCGTTGCGCGACCAGCGGTTCTTCGAAGAGCTTGACCGGCGCCATGAAGCGGTCAAGCAGGCAACGCGCGATCTCGACACCACAAGGCAGATCGAAACGGCGCTGCAATTGCATGGCCTTATCCATGAATGGGCCGACAATTCGGTAATGCTCGAGACCTGGCAGCGCCTGGCCAGCCGGCTGCAGATGTATTTTGCCCTCCACCAGCGGGCGCGGAAAGAGCCGGTGCCTGCCGAAGACATCCACGAGATATATGTGCGGCTGCTGAAGGGCACCGACATGCGCGCCGCCCAGCGCCACGCCCGCGAGCATATCGACCTCGATTTCGAAGAACTGCTCGCCTATGCGCGCAGCCTCGAACAGCGCGACTCCAAGGGCGCCGATCCCGATCGCCCCGGCCTGACGCGAAACCGACCAGAAAGCAGCTGAGCCGACAGAAGCCGCCAATTGGCGCCCTCGTCGGGGCATCACAGACAACGGATAGAGAAATTGCAGATCAAAACCATCAAGGCCTACCATGTCGTGCAGCCCTTCGTGGACGGGCCCTATCGCATGTCCAAGGGGCGTGTCGCCGACGCGTTCGACGCGGTGATCGTCGCCATCACCGCCGACAGCGGGCTGACCGGCTGGGGCGAGATGGCGCCGCTCGGCAATTTCTACTCGCCGGCATTCGCAGCCGGCACTCGCGCCGGCGTTATAGAGATCGCGCCGCACCTGCTCGGCCACGATCCTCGCGCTTTGGCCAGTATCGGCCGGCTGATGGATACTGTGTTCAAAGGCCATCCCTACATCAAGTCGGCGCTCGACATGGCATGCTCGGATCTCGCGGCGCGTGCTGCGGACGTCCCGCTGGTCACGCTGCTCGGCGGGCGCGAGAGTGAGACGGCGGAACTCTACAAGGTCGTTACCCATGGCACGGTCGGCGCGATGGCCGCGCTGGCCAAGCGCATCGTCAAGGACGGGTTCCACCGGCTGCAGGTCAAGGTCGGCGGCAACGTCCATGACGACATTGAGCGCGTCACCGCGGTCGCCGCTTCGGTGCCGAAGGGCACCGTCATCTTCTGCGACGCCAATGCCGGCTGGACGCCCTATCAGGCGCGCCAGTTCACCGACGCGACGCGTGCCATCGACTACACGTTCGAGCAGCCCTGCACCACGATCGACGAATGCATGTCGGTGCGCCGCTCGCTCGGCAAGCCGATGGTGCTGGACGAATCCGTCGCCTCGCTGGACGACATGCTCGATATCCACCGCAAGGGCGCGGCCGACGGCCTGACGCTGAAGATCTCGCGGCTCGGCGGCGTGACCAAGACGCGCCAGATCCGCGACCTTGCCGTCGACCTTGGCTTCATGATTACCGTCGAGGACACCGGCGGCGCCGAGATCGATACATCAGCCATGGCGCATCTGTCGCTGTCGACGCCGGAGGAGCGCCGGCTTCACGCCATCGCCTTCCACGAATGGGTGACGGTGCGCACCGCATCGAACATGCCGCCGGTGTCGGGCAGCCGCATGGGCATTCCCGACGGGCCGGGTCTCGGCATCGATGTCGTTCCCGACCTGCTCGGCGCGCCCTTCTTCGAGGTCGGCAGCTGAGATACCGCGTGCGCCGAGCATGCCGGCCGGCGCTGTCTGTTGTGCGGCTTCGTCATTAGCGATTCGCGCAGCGGCAGCTGAGCGGCCATGAAACAGTTTTCGCAGCACTCGCTCGCATGCGAGAAGCGATGTCACGGCGTCGCCGCCTGCATCCCTAGAGATCACCGCCTTCTTCTGCGCTCCCTAGTGGTCGAAATCTGACGCTTGGTTCCGGGGCCGTAAGCCCGCTCAGGGTGGAAACTTGCCGTATGCGCGCCTGTCGGAACGACGTGATTGCGGCAAGGAGCGGACGTCGCCCCGCCTATGCGGCTTGCTCACTCTAGGTGGTGTGGACTCTTAGGATTCCCTTTTTGACCGTAGCATGATTCAAGACTGCTTTTGGAGGCAGCCTTGGGTGTAATGGATCGGTTGA
>NZ_JAMYLP010000018.1:0-84601 GCF_040318085.1 Mesorhizobium sp. M1322 | reverse complement strand
GTCCAAGGCATCGTGATCTCCGTCGAATCTCAGCAATCCGACAGAATCACAACCTGCTGAAATCACTCACTCCTTTTTGGATCGGACACTAAGAAACCGCACACTCGTTATTCCGTCAGCGCACGAAAATTCCGGCCGCGGCCGCAATCGGCGGTGACGCGTTAGCCGGCCTTCGAACAATCGGGCTTGGGTTCACCCGGCAGCTTGCCGTCCGGATGGCCGGCAAGTTCTGGATTGGGCGTATAGAGCTGGTCGATGACCAGCGGCCGGTCGGGCAGGACCGATTGGTCCTGCGTCGACATCAGCGTGGTGTCGATCTTCTGGAGGACCGTGCCGTCGGCATCCTTGATACTGATCGCGATCGCATAAGGCCTGTCCTTGACGATGCAGGAAAGCGCCGGGCTCTCCAGCGACACCTTGCCGAGTTTCGGCCAGATTTTCTGTTCGACGATCAGCGGCTCGCCGCCTGCCGGATTCTGGAAGCTGGCGACCGCAGCTTGTCCTTCTCCCATCGGCTGCAACGGTCTCAGCGTGACGACAAAGGTCGCCCTTGCGAGCCGATAATTGAAGACGACCAGCTTGCCGGAAATCTCGAACAATCGGCCTTCGCTGTCCTTGCCGGTATCGCGGCAGGCGCCGAGCACCGTCGCTGCCACGAGCCCGGCGCCCACAACGATCAGGCGCAGGATTTTCTTAGACATTGGCGGTTCCTCTAGCTGCCGTCCGGCGGCGATAGTGGCGGCTTGCCTTCTGGCGGTTGCCGCACACCGCCATGTCGCACCAAAGGCGGCTGGAATTGCGGCTTCTGTCGACGAACAGCCAAGCGCAGTTGGGGCAGATCCTCAGCCTTGCGACGGTGTCGCCCTGCAGCAGCGACAGCGCGGAGATCGCCAGTGCCGCCTCGAAGGCGATGGGCGTCGCGGGATCGCCGAACGGCCGTCCCGGCGCACCGATCTCGGTGCCGCAGTGCGCGAGACCCTCGGCGCAGGCCTTCAGGAAGCCAGGCAGATCGCCTGTGGCGACCGCGCCTTTGGACACCGCACCGCGAAACAGCCGGTCGGTCGTCTCGCGGACCGCCAGCACGACCGGCGCGATCTTGTCCGGCGACGGCGCTTCGAGCCGTCTGCCGCCAAGCTCGGCGGCGCGAAAGCCGCTTGCGGCATCGGCGAAACGGGCGATCTCCGTCGGATCATTGAACCGGTCGAAGGTTTTCTGGGGATCGCCACGCAGCACGACCGTGTTCGCCGTGTCGAGTGCAAGAAGACCGCCGGTGAAGCGGTGCGGGGTCCAGGAAACCGTCATGAGCGCCATTTCTAACCGATAAATCGCGTTTGACAAGTTAGATCACCCGATGCAAATTTGCTCCGCATGGACGCGGTTTTCCGCGATCCAAGGAAATTCGCATGCTCTATTTCTTCCAGCAGGTGCTGAACGGGCTGCATTCCGGCGCGCTCTATGCGCTGCTCGCCTTCGGCTATGTGCTGACCAACGGCATCCTGCACCGGACCAACCTTGCCTATGGCGCGCTGTTCGCCTTTTGCGGACAGACGATGATCCTCACCGCAGCCTTCGGCTATCAGGCCCTGTGGCTGACCCTGTTGGCGGCCGTCGCGCTCGGTATTGTCGCGGCGTTCCTGTATGCGGTGCTGATCAGCCATGTCCTGTCGCGCAGCATCTTCGAGCCGCTGGCCGACCGCACACCCAATGCGATCGTAGTGACGACGCTGGGCATATTGCTGCTGCTGTCGGAGGTGAGCCGCATCGCCGCCGACACACATGACCTGTGGCTGCCGCCAATGCTGGCCCAGCCCATCATTTTTGCAAAAGGGGCCAATTTCAATGCGACGCTGACGCTCATCCAGTTGCTCGACTGCGCGGTCGTCGTGGCAACCATCGGGCTCGCCGCCTGGGCGTTCGCCCGCTCGAGCTTCGGCCGGCGCTGGCGCGCCGTGTCCGACGATTCCAAAGCCGCGGCCATGTGCGGCGTCGACGTCCGCGCGGTGTTTCGGCACGCGGTGCTCGCCGGCGGCCTTTGCGCGGCGCTGGCCGGTGTCCTCGCCGGCCTTTACTACGGCAATATCAGCTTCGGCTCCGGCCTGGTCTACGGGCTGAAAATCCTATTCGTGACGGCGGTGGGCGGCTATCTATCGCCGTTGCGGGCTGCACTTGGCGCTGCCGCTTTCGGCATGGCCGAATCGCTGTGGGCCGGCTATTTCCCGGTAGAGTGGCGCGACGCCTGGATGTATCTGTTCCTCGTCGCCATGCTGGTGCTGATCGGCGCCGGGCGCGACCAGAGCAAGATTGCCTGACAGCATCGGACCTTGGGTAGACTTTGGTTGCATGACGTCTACAGCGCCGCGCGTCCTATCTGATGCGCAAAGGATGCTGTAGCACTTTGATTTTGCGCATCATCCCCAGCGAAAAATCGATTCCGATTTTCGGGGCCATGCGCTGCACCAGGCGGCTGTTTCACCTCTTCCCCATCTCACAGGCCCCTTCCTCACTTCACAAGATTGTTTTACTCGGTCTGCCCTGTGTTGACCCGCCGGGCCACGCACGGCATACCGTTGGGCCACATCGAAGCGGCGGAAAACAAGATGGAATTGGCGCCGCTGACATAAGGGAGGAATGCATGGCAGGGCTTCTCGCTCTATCCAGAACCATTGACCGTGTGAACGAGTTCATCGGCAGATGGGTGTCGTGGCTGATCCTGCTGGCAATCCTGGTCAGCGCCGCCAATGCCGTCGTCCGCAAGGCGTTCGACGTGTCGTCGAACGCCTGGCTGGAACTGCAGTGGTATTTGTTCGGCGCCGCCTTCATGCTGGCCGCCGCCTATACGCTGAAGCAGAACGACCATATCCGCATCGACATCGTCTACGGCATGTTCTCGCGCCGCGTGCAGCACTGGATCGACCTTCTCGGTCACCTCTTTTTCCTGATGCCGTTTGTCACGCTGATGGTGATCTATTTCGTTCCCTATGTGTCGCTGTCGTTTCGCAGCGGCGAAATGTCGAACAATTCCGGCGGGCTGATCATCTGGCCGGCAAAGGCGATCCTGCTGGTCGGCTTTTTCCTGCTCGCGCTCCAGGGCATCTCCGAGATCATCAAGAAGCTCGCCATCATGCGCGGCGACATGGACGATCCCAACCCGTTCATATCGGTACATGAGCAGGCCGAGCTCGAAGCGAAGGCGCTCGCCGAAGAGGTGCGCTCGTGATCGAGTTCATCGCCCAAAACATGGCGCCGATCATGTTCGCCTCGCTGGTCATCTTCCTGCTGATCGGCTACCCGGTCGCCTTCTCACTCGCCGCCAACGGCCTACTGTTCTTCTTCATCGGTGTTGTGCTTTCACCCTATTCGGGCGGATCGATCAATCTCGCCTGGCCGCTGCTGCACGCACTGCCGGACAATTTCTACGGCAGCCGGGTGATGTCGAACGACACGCTGCTGGCCATCCCGTTCTTCACTTTCATGGGCATCGTGCTCGAACGATCGGGGATGGCCGAGGACCTTCTCGACACGATCGGCCAGTTGTTCGGACCGATCCGCGGCGGCCTCGCCTATGCCGTGATCTTCGTCGGCGCGCTGCTTGCCGCAACCACGGGTGTGGTGGCTGCCTCGGTCATCGCCATGGGCCTGATCTCGCTGCCGATCATGCTGCGCTACGGCTATGACCGCCGTGTGGCGTCCGGCGTCATTGCCGCATCGGGCACGCTCGCGCAGATCATTCCGCCCTCGCTGGTTCTGATCGTTCTGGCCGACCAGCTCGGCCGCTCGGTTGGCGACATGTATGCGGGCGCGCTGATCCCGGGGCTGGTTCTGACCGGCCTTTACACGATGTATATCGTGATCATGTCGATCGTCCGGCCGAAGTCGATGCCGGCCCTGCCGCTGGAGGCCCGCACCCTCGGCCACGGTGTCCTGTCGCTGCTGGTCGCGGTGCTGGCGGCAGTTGTGCTTTCCTACGCGGCGTATCGCTATCTTGCGCCGTCGCAGGGCCAAAACGCCGATATTCTCGGTGCCACCATCGGCGTGGTCCTCATCTATGTCGCGGCGATCGCCGACCAGCGCCTGAAGATCAACATGATGTCGCGGCTGGCGCAGCAGGTGATCATCGTGCTGATTCCGCCGCTGGCGCTGATCTTCCTGGTGTTGGGCACCATCTTTCTCGGCATCGCCACCCCGACCGAGGGCGGCGCCATGGGCGCCGTCGGCGCGCTGATCATGGCGGCGATGAAAGGGCGGCTGTCGCTGGACGTGATCAAGCAGGCGCTGGCGTCGACGACGCGGCTGTCGTCCTTCGTGCTGTTCATCCTGATCGGCGCGCGCGTGTTCTCGCTCACCTTCTACGGCGTCAATGGCCATATCTGGGTCGAACACCTCCTGACATCTCTGCCGGGTGGCGAGATCGGCTTCCTGATCGGCGTCAATATCCTCGTCTTCCTGCTCGCCTTCTTTCTCGATTTCTTCGAGCTCGCGTTCATTATCGTGCCGCTATTGGCGCCGGCCGCCGACAAGCTCGGCATCGACCTGATCTGGTTCGGCGTGCTGCTCGGCGTCAACATGCAGACCAGCTTCATGCATCCACCCTTCGGCTTCGCGCTGTTCTACCTGCGTTCGGTCGCCGCCAGGGTGCCCTATCTGGATCGCCTCACCGGCAAGCAGATCGCACCGGTGACCACCGGCCAGATCTATTGGGGCGCGGTTCCCTTCGTTTGCATTCAGGTCATCATGATCGGATTGACCATCGCCTTCCCGCAGATGGTGATGCATTACAAGGGCACGCCAGTGGACCCGGGCACGATCGATTATCAGGTACCGGAAACGCCGGGCCTGTCGCCGCTTGGCACACCGCCGGCGGATGGCGGCACAGCTCCGACCGCGCCTGCACAGGACCTGTCACAGCCGCCGAGTTTCGGTGAAACGCCGCCTGCCAAGCCAGCAGCGCCAGCACCCGATCTCTCCCAACCACCGAGTTTCAATTGATGCCGGAGGTTCAACAGACATGAAAGCGGTGCGGCTGGAAGGCGTGGGCAGCATTGCCCTGCGCGAGGTCGGCAAATCGTCAGCCGGGCCGGACGATCTTCTGGTGCGGATCGAGGCATGCGGCGTCTGCGGCACCGACCGGCACCTTTTCCATGGCGAATTTCCCTGTACGCCGCCGGTGACGCTCGGACATGAATTCTCCGGGATCGTCGAGGCGATTGGAACGGCTGTGTCCGGTTTTTCGGTCGGCGATCGCGTCACCGGCGATCCCAACATCGCCTGCGGGCGCTGTCCGCACTGCCATGCCGGTCGCATCAATCTCTGCCATAATCTGGTTGCCATCGGCATCCGCCGCGACGGCGGCTTCGCCGAATATGTCGTGCTGCCTCAGAAGCAGGCCTTCTCCCTTCCGAAAGACCTCAAGCCGACGCATGGCGCGTTTTGCGAGCCGCTTGGCTGCTGCCTGCATGGCTTGGACCTGGCGCAGATCAGACCCGGCTCCTCGGTCGCTGTGCTTGGCGGCGGCGTGATCGGCCTGCTCACCGTGCAACTGGCGAGGCTTGCCGGCGCGACGACAATCATCCTGGCGACGCGCCAGGCCTCGCGGCGCGCCCTCGCCGAAGAATTGGGCGCAACGGCAACCGTCGACCCCAGCGCTTGCGATATCATCGACACGGTCGTCGGTCCGTCAGGCCTGAGGCCGGGCGGCGTCGATGTGGTGTTCGAATGTGCTGGCGTAAGAGAGACGGTCGAGCAGTCGATGCGGCTGGCCAAAGCCGGCGGTACGGTTGTTGTCGTCGGCGTGATGCCTCAAGGCATGAAGGCCGAGTTCGAACCTTTCGACCTGTTGTTCCGGGAATTGAGGGTTCTGGGCTCGTTTCTCAATCCGTTTACGCATCGCCGGGCCGCCGATCTCATCGCCTCGGGTGCGATCGAGATCGACAAGCTCATCTCACGGCAGGTGACGCTTGAGGAGGCGGCTGCGGTGATCGCCAATCCGCCTGCGCCAGGCGAGTGGCGCCGCAACTGCTGTCAGAGCTTGCTGGTGCGCTGCTGGACCATCATGAAGGTGTCGTAATTGTACTCGGCCACCTGCGCCCAGAGATAGTGCTCCTTGCGAAAGGCTTTGATCGAGTCCCAGATCTTCTTGAACGGCGCGTTCGAGGCTTCCATCTCGGCATAGACCTCATTCGCCTTTTCGAAGCAGGCTGCCAAGATTTCCGGGCTGAACGGGCGCAATTTGGCGCCCCCGGACACCAGCCGCCTCACGGCCGCCGGATTCAGATAGTCGTATTTCTGCAGCATGTTGGCGTCGGCGGCCTGCGCGGCGGTGTGCACCAGCGACTTGTAGGCCGGCGAAAGCTCTTCGTATTTCGCCTTGTTGAACATCAGATGGACGGTCGGCCCGCCTTCCCACCAGCCGGGATAATAATAATTGGGCGCGACCTTGTAGAAGCCGAGCTTCTCATCGTCATAAGGGCCGACCCATTCGGCGGCGTCGATGGTGCCTTTTTCCAGCGCCGGATAGATGTCGCCGCCGGCGATCTGCTGCGGCACCACGCCGAGCCTTTCCACCACTTTGCCGGCAAAGCCACCGATGCGCATCTTGAGGCCCGAAAGGTCGGCGACGGTGTTGATCTCCTTGCGGAACCAGCCGCCCATCTGCACGCCGGTATTGCCGCCCGGCAAGCCAAAAAGGCCCTGCGTGGCGAGAAACTCGTTGAACAGGTCGATGCCGCCGCCGTGGTAATGCCAGGCATTGATGCCGCGCGCGTTGAGCGAGAACGGAACCGCAGCGCCCAGCGCCCATGTCGGGTCCTTGCCCCAATAATAATATGCCACCGTATGGCAGGCCTCGACGGTGCCGGCGGTGGTGGCGTCCGCGGCCTGCAGGCCAGGCACGAGTTCACCTGCGGCGAAGACCTGGACCTGGAAGTTGCCGTCGGTTGCCTCCGCAAGCATGTTGGAAAAGACCTCGGCGCCGCCGTAGATCGTGTCGAGAGATTTCGGGAAGGACGACGCCAGGCGCCATGTCACTTTCGGATTGGATTGGGCGATAGCCGGCGCGGCAAGCGCTGCTGTAGCCGCCGCGGCGCCCACACCGGTCGCGCCGGCCTTGCGGATGAATGATCGACGATCCATGAAGTCCTCCCTATTGGATCAATAGACCGACGTTCGGGAAATGCTCTGTGCCCCGGATCGGCTTCGCGGCAGACAATACACGGGCAAGAAGTCGAGTCCAGCCATGGCAGCCGGTTTTGCCGGCGGCGTTTCCGCGAAATTCGCGGCGCGGACGCACCTCTTGCAACTTAAGTCTAACGCCGCTTCCGTGGATCATGCGACATGCCGAACTTGTCATGGCAAAGCGCCTTCGGATCGCCTATTTTAAAAGCACAATAGGTCCTTGCACTGAATGGAACCCGGATCAAAAATGCAGCAGCCGCTCGTCGCCATATCGACCGACGTCCGCCAGTTCGATAACTACACCTGGCATGCCGTTCCGCAGCAATATCTGGAGGCGGCGCTTTTGGGCGCCGGCGTATTCCCGGTGCTGGTGCCGTCCTTCGGCGACCGGCTCGATTTCGACGAACTCCTGTCATCGGTCGACGGCGTCATGGTCACCGGTTCAAAGTCCAATGTGCATCCCTCGCTCTATGGCGGCGATGCCAGCGAGGCCAATGGTCCCTACGATCCTGCCCGCGACGCGACGACGCTGCCGTTGATCCGCAAGGCAGTGGAGCGCGGCCTGCCGCTGCTCGCCATCTGCCGCGGCATCCAGGAAATGAATGTGGCGCTGGGCGGCACGCTGGCCACAGAAATCCAGGAGCGCGAGGGATCGCTGGACCATCGTGCACCGGCGAGCGACAATCAGGACGAACGCTTCGCCATCCGCCAGACCATTTCGATCAAGCCTGGAACCTGCCTCGCCGGCGTCTTCGGGGCGGGCGACATCATGGTCAATTCGGTGCACCGCCAGGCCATCGACCGGCTCGGCCCGAAGCTGCAGATAGAGGCGGTCGCCACTGACGGCACGGTCGAGGCGGTTTCGGTGCGGGACGCCCGTGCCTTCGCCGTCGGCGTCCAATGGCATCCCGAATACTGGGTCAAGTCGGACAGCGTCTCGGCAAGGATATTTCGCGCCTTCGGCGACGCGGTGCGCCTCCACGCCGCAGCGAAATCCGGCGCGCGCACCGCCGCGGAATAGTTCAGCGATCGGGCGTCAACATCAATCGCTGCCGGCCGCCAGCGACAGCAGCGGCAGGGTTGGTGCGTAGGATTCATAACCGTCGCCGTCGGCGACGCCGAAAGTGACGATCGGGTCGATGCCGTTCGCGCTGAAGGTGACCGTGCCGTCATCCTGCTCACGCCAGAATTTCGCGCGCTCGATGCCGGGCAAAACCCCGCGGCAATTCGCAGTGACCGTCAACAGCGACAGGCCGTGTGAAACTTCAGTGCCGCGCTTGAGCGCACAGGACGCTTCGTCGCCATTGGCCACCAGCCTGTAGTCGCCGGGCGACGGCGTCGACGCATTGGCTGTGCGGCCGCCACTGCCGCCGTGAAACAGGTGAACGCTGCCGAACAGCGCGGCCACCGCCATCAATGCAGCAAGTGCTTTCATCTGCGTTCTCCGCGTGTTTGGCGATAGAGGAAGAGTGATTTCAAAGCGTTAAGCCGTGGTTAACAAATAGGAAAGCTTGCCGGTCAGCTGCGCGCCTTGACCTTTTCCGTTTCCGGTACCGGCGTCAGCGCCCTCCCTTCCGAAAACCAGGAAACCAGATTGTCGACGCACAGATCGGCCATGGCGCGGCGGGTATGTTCCGAAGCCGAGCCGACATGCGGCAAAAGCGAGGTGTTGGGAGCGGCGAGCAGCGCTGGCGGCACGTTCGGCTCATCGGCGAAGACGTCGAGCCCGGCAGCGGCGATGGTGCCATTGGCCAGGGCTGCGGCAAGGGCTGCCTCATCCACCGTGCTGCCGCGGCCGATGTTAACGAAGACGCCATTCGGGCCGAGCGCCGACAGGATCTCGGCGTTGACCGCCTTTTCCGTCGAGGCGCCGCCGGGCGCCACCGAGATCAGCGTATCGGCCGCCTCGGCAAGGCCTTTCAGCGTGCCGTGGTATTCGTAGGCCAGGCCTTCGACGCGGCGCCGATTGTGATAGGCGATCGGCAGCCCAAAGGCCTCTAGCCGGCGCGCAATGGCGAGACCGATGCGGCCCATGCCGAAAATGCCAACGCTGCGACCGCGCAAAGTCAGCCGGCTTAGCGGATAGTTGCCGTTGCGTGCCCAACTGCCGTCGCGCAGCCAGGTCTCGGCGCGCGGCAGATCGCGGACGGTGTTGATCAAAAGCCCGATCGCCGTGTCGGCGACCTCCTCGGTCAGCACGTCAGGCGTGTTGGTGACCATGACACCGCGCTGTGCGGCGTGACGGGCATCGACCGAATCATAGCCGACGCCGAAATTGGCGATGATCTCGAGGTTCGGCAGCGCGTCGATGAGGGCTGCGTTGATCCCGCCAAAGGCTGCAATGCCGCGCACCGTCCGGCGCATCGCGTCGGTGACCAGCGACGCATCTGGCCGTTCGATCCAGACGCGGCTGAACGTCCGGTCGATGCGGCCGACCGCGTGGTCGTTGAATTGGCTCGGCACCAGAATGGCGACTGCTTGCTGCTGTTCGGCTTTTGTCATGCACGCTCCACCGGTTTGCCGGTCGACTGGCGCACATGCAGTTCCGGCTTGATCAGTTCCTGCGACGGCCGCACCATCTGCCCATTGAGCTTGTCGAGCAGCGCGCTGGCTGCGCGGCGACCGACTTCACGCTGGCCGTTCCACACGGTGGTCAGCGCCGGCGTCGCGATCGCCGCCTCCTCGAGATCGTCATAGCCGGTGACGGAGATGTCAATGCCCGGCACCAGCCCGGCGCGTGCAATACCGTTCATCAGGCCGATGGCGACGAGGTCGTTCCAGCAGCAGGCCGCGGTTGGCTTGTCCTTCAGCGCCAGGAACTGCCCGGCGGCTTCGAAGCCGGCCTGCTTGGTGCGCGGACCGGCGATGCGCCACGACGGCCTGACCTCCAGCCCTGCCGCCTCCATAGCGTTGACATAGCCCTGGTAGCGATCGCGGCCGGTCGAGGTCTGGTCGGTGCCGCCGACCATGGCGATGCGCTTATGGCCGAGCGAGATCAGATGGTTGGTGGCAAGCCCGGTGCCGTAGGCATCGTCGCCGCGAAACACCGGCACGTCGGCGCCTTCGACGGTGCGCGCGATCAGCACCGCGGGCAGGCCGTTTTCCTCGGCCATGAATATGTCTTCGGGCGGCGTGCCGATGGCCGGCGACATGATGACGCCGTCGGCGCCGAGCTGCAAAAGCGTGTCGATGAAGGTGCGCTGCTTTTCGAGCTGGTCGTAATGGTTCGACAGGATGAAGGTCTGCCGGCTGCGATCGAGCTCGCTTTCGATCGAGCGCAATATCTCGGCGAAGAACGGGTTCATGATGTCGTGAACGACGACGCCGACGATGCCCGAACGCGAGGTGCGCAGGCTGGCGGCACGACGATTATAGATATAGCCGATGGCGCGGGCATGTTCCTTGATGCGGTCGCGGGTGTTTCCTGCAACCAGCGGGCTGTCGCGCAGAGCCAGCGAGACCGTGGCCGTGGACACACCGAGCGCATCCGCGATCGTCGAAAGCTTGATCTTCTGTGCCAGCGCCTTGCGCTCCCCCGACGATCTAGAGCTGATCCATGATCTCCAGCGAAAACCGGATGCCACTTTCGGGATCATGATCTAAACAGTTTAAACGCGGCCTTATGCCACCCTTCCGGAACAAATCAAAGTTTTTTTGCCAGCGCTTCCACCTCGACGTCGAGGGCGGCGCGGTTGCGCACGCGAAGCCGGTGCTCGCGATGGACGATATAAAGGCCGCTGGCGACGATGACGACCGCCCCGACGAGCGTCCAGCGGTCGGGAAACTGGTTGAAGACAATCCAGCCGGCAATGATCATCCAGATCATCTGTGAATAGGGATAGGGAGCCAATGCCGTGGTGGTGGCAAGACGATAGGCCTGAACCAGGAGCCAATGGCCGATTGCGCCGAAGACGCCAAGCATCAGCAGGATGAACCAGTGCCAGCCATCCTGCGGCAGGGAAAGCGAAAACGGCAGCATCGGCAGGAGCAGCACGGCCGGCGCCAGCGCCGAAAAGAGGATAAGGCTCTCCGAGGTTTCCGTGGCCGACATGCGCCGCGTCATGATGACGTAAAAACAGTTCGACAGCATCGAGCCGAGCGCGAAGAGATGGCCCACGCCAAAGACGCCAACGCCTGGCCGGGTGATGATGAGGACGCCGACGAAGCCGCTCAGGATTGCCAGCCAGCGCCGCCCGCCAGCCCATTCACCGAGCAAAGGACCGGCGATTGCTGTGATCACCATCGGCGCGAAGAAATAAATCGAGGTGGTTTCAGCCAGCTGCAAGATTCGCAGCGCCATAACGTTGCAAATGGTCGATCCGAACAGGAAGGCGCCACGCAGGATATGCGCCGGCAGATTGTTGGCGCGAAAGCGCGCCGGCTCGCGCCATCCGCGCAGAAAGACACCGGACAAGCACGACATGGACGGCGAAGCGAGCCCAGGCGACGATCAGCGCCGAGACGCCGGCCATGACAAGATATTTGCTGCTGGTGTCGAGGAGGGTGAAAAATACATAGACGGAAAGCATGCAGAGGATCGCCGCCGGAGGCGTCGCGCTTTCGTCTTGTCTTGGGAGAGCACTCAATTTCAGGCCGGATGGGAAGCAGGGCAGAGCCCTACTTTTGAGGCAATTGTCACCTGCCGGCAAGCCAAAAGAGGCTGGCACAACAACAGCTGACTACGTGCACTAGGGATGCATACGGGCGCCCCTGGTGATCTTGTCGACAAGCTTCTTTTCGGCACGCAGCGCGATGCCGACGACCTTGGTGTCGTCGGGTGCGAATTCGGCAAAGACGGCGCGGTTCGCCGCGTCGTGGCCGGTCGAAAACATCTCGTCGACGTAGAGCGAGGTCGTCACACCGCGTTCCAGCGCCCGTCGGTGGATCGCACTGAGCGTCGGGCGATCGGCCGAAAGCACGATAACCGGCTGGATCGAGAGCGGATTGTAGATGTTGCCGGCGCGGTCGCGATAGGGTTCGCCGATGATCTCGCTATTCTGCGCAACGATCCCGCTGGTCAGAAACGCGGTGACATTGAGCTTTTGCCAGACGGGAAGATCGTCCTGCAGCACGATTGCAAATTTCGTGTCGAACATGAGACATTTGCCATGCGAGGTTTGTGAATGAAGCGATGTCACACAGTCTAGATGGCGAGGCCTTCCAAGGTCTTGGACGTTTGTGCGTTGACGCGGCTGAGAACTGCGTCATCTCGGCACCCAATTCCGTCGGCATGGAGCGTATCGAGGCCCGGTTCCACGGCAGCGCCTTCGATCTCCATCGTCACGATACCTACGCCATCGGCCTGACGCTGCATGGTGTCCAGACCTTCCGTTATCGCGGCGCGACGCATCACAGCCTGCCCGGCCAGATTATCGTGCTCCATCCCGACGAATTGCACGACGGCGGTGCCGGCACCGAAGAGGGTCTGCGTTACAGGATGCTTTATCTGGAGCCGTCCGTCGTGCTGGACTGCTTCGATACGATAGGCGGATCGCTGCCTTTCGTCAGGGATGCCGTGGTGACGGATCCTGTTTTCCGTACGAGGCTGCTTTCGGCGCTGGGGCCGTTGGACCAGAAGCTGGACGATCTCTTTGTCGCCGACTTCATTGCGCAGCTGATGCAAAGCCTGGCACGGCATGCAGGCCTGCCGGCGAAACCGATCCCAAGGACAGCATGGCGCGCAGCCAGCCTGGCGCGCGACTATCTGGAAGAGAATGTTTTCCGTATCGTCCGCTCCGACGAGCTGGAGGCGATCACCGGGCTGGATCGATACGCTCTATCGCGGCATTTCCGTGCCGCCTTCTCCACCAGCCCGCATCGCTTTCTCTTGATGCGCCGGCTTCAACGAGCACGCCGCATGATCGAAGCAGGCGAGCCACTGGCGCAGATCGCGATAGCGGCCGGGTTCAGCGACCAAAGTCATTTCAACAGGCACTTCAAGAAAGCGATCGGTGTAACGCCGGGCCGCTGGTCGGCATTGGTCCATGGATCGTCAGCAGCCGCTGCCTGATGGCGTCAGCCGCTGATCATTCGTCGGCGTCGATCTCATCATCGACGAGAACCATCTCGCCGTTCGAGAGGTTCGCCTCAACGCGGGCGAGCAGCTTGAACAGCGCCTTCTGGTCCTTTTTATCGAGACCCTTCAGCGCCTGCTTCTCGGTCTTCTTCACCGATTTCTCGATGGCATGAATGATTTCGCGGCCCGTGTCGGTCAGAAAGATATGGGCCTGGCGGGCATCGGCGGAAGAGGCGCGCTTTTCCAGGAAGCCCTGCGCCTGCAGCCGGTTGATGGTCTTGGTGATGGTCGGCGGGCGCACACCGAGGCGACCGGCAAGATTGCCGGGCGTCTGCCCGTCCTCACGGTCGAGCGCCAGCATGATCTGATCCTGACCGGCATAGAAGCCGTGGCCTAGAAGCCGCGCCGCCAGCGCAGTACGTGCCAGCCGCGCCGCCGAATGCAGCCGGCTCATTGTCGCAGTCTTGTCCGCCTTGGCCATGGTCATCCCTCTTCGGCCGAACCGGTGCCGACAGCATAGAGGCAGCCGCCCGGTTGGCAATCGACGATCAAAAAGATCCGGCTTTGCGAAACAGCTTTGCCGGCAAGCAATGCGGTGTCCGCCGTGGCTAATGCCAGATGTTTATTTCAGTTAGATGACAAACGACTTTTCAGCGCAGGTGGACGCTTCAGCAGGAGCGCCCGCACACCCGACACCAGACTCAATCAGCCTTCACCGCGACGATCATCAAGGCTTGGTAGGCATCCGCCACCTCGCGCAGCGCCGCCTGCGACAGCGGCCCGGCGCGCCGCGCGATACCGTCCCTGGCATTCAGCGTATCCCGCTTGCCGGACCGGTCGGTGTAGGGCGCGACAGTGGTGAATACCTGCTCGCTCAGGCTATCGGGGAAAAACAGCTGGCCGGTCATCACCGAATTGTCGTTGGGGAAGACCTTGAAGTGGATGTGGGTGGTGCGGCCGCGATACCAGCCGGGATAGATGGTGGCGAACGAGACGATACCGCTGTCATCAGTCTTTTGCCAACCGCGCAGAAAACTCTGACCTGACGTATCGACGTCCTGGCCATCGCCTTGTCCCGGATAGCCTGAATAATGGCCTTGCGCATCACAATGCCAGATGTCGACACGCGCGCCGGCAAGCGGCCGGCAGGCCGCATCGACCACCTGCAGCCGCACATTGAGGGCAATGCCCGCTTTGCCTTCGGTGATATCGGCGCGTTCGAGCTTCGGGTCGAAATAGAACGGGCCCTCGGTCGCTTGCGGCGTGATCGCGCAGACGCCGGCACCGTTATCGAATAGCGCAAGCCCGGCATAGGGCGAGGCCTGCTGAGCCATCGCGATGCCCGGAAGGAAGACGCCGCCGCCCGCACTGACGGCAATGAGACCGAGCGCCTGACGCCGGCTCAAAGGCAAGGAGGACGGTTTGTCGGACATCCGGCACCTCTTCTGGTTCTTTCGAGCAAGCTGCCTTGTTCTTAATCTAGGCAGTGAGACCCGCCAGCGCCACTGAAAGTCCAGCGATGTTGGGAAGTTCGGCAATGTTGGCGACCTGTTTGGCCCATCGGTTTGCCGCGTGCAAAAGCGCGGCGCACATCCTATATGGAGCCAACAATCCTTTTCGAGGCCCAACATGAGCGATGCACAGACGACGCAAATCCCCGTAACCGTTCTCACCGGCTATCTCGGGGCCGGCAAGACGACGCTGCTCAACCGCATCCTTTCGGAAAACCACGGCAAGCGCTACGCCGTCATCGTCAATGAGTTCGGCGAGATCGGCATCGACAACGAGCTGATCGTGGAATCCGACGAGGAAATCTACGAGATGAACAATGGCTGCGTCTGCTGCACGGTGCGCGGCGACCTGATCCGCGTCGTCGAAGGCCTGATGCGCCGGCCGGGCCGCTTCGACGCCATCGTGATCGAGACGACCGGCCTCGCCGATCCGGTACCGGTGGCGCAGACCTTCTTCATGGACGACGATGTGCGCTCCAAGACCCGGCTCGACGCGGTGGTGGCGCTGGTCGACGCCAAGCACCTGCCGTTGCGGCTGAAGGATTCCCGCGAAGCCGAGGACCAGATCGCATTCGCCGATGTCGTCGTGCTCAACAAGACCGATCTCGTCACGCCGGAGGAACTGAGCAAGGTCGAGGCGACGATCCGCGCGATCAACCCTGCGGCAAGGATCCATCGCACCACCCGCGCCGGCCTCGCGCTGTCCGAAGTGCTCGACCGCGGCGCCTTCGATCTGTCCCGGGCGCTGGAGAACGACCCGCATTTCCTCGAGGCGCATGACGCCCACGATCATGACCACGACCATCATGACCATGACCATGATCATCACGATCATGACGGGCATCATCACCATGACGGGCACGACCACCATCATCACGCGCACCCTTCCGATATCCATGACGTGACGGTGCAGTCGGTGTCGTTGCGCGGCGGCGAGATGGACCCGAAGAAATTCTTCCCGTGGATCGAGAAGATCACCCAGATGGAAGGCCCGAACATCCTGCGGCTGAAGGGCATCATCGCGCTCAAGGGCGATGACGAGCGCTATGTTATCCAGGGCGTCCACATGATCATCGAGGGCGACCACCAGCGCGCCTGGAGGGACGGCGAGAAGCACGAGAGCCGGCTGGTGTTCATCGGCCGCGAGCTCGATGCCGAGCGGCTGAAGAAGAGTTTTGACGCCTGCCAGGCCGCTTGATTTCCAAGTCAATTTGCGGCGTTAGCTGCCCCATCCGGCTGCCGCCATCTTCTCCCCGTGAGAACGGGGGAGGCGAAGTTCCGACGCTGGTTGGCCCTTCCCCACGCCTGCGGGGGGAGGGTAAGGGTGAGGCAGCGGAAATCTCGAATGGAATAGTCTCTCATGCCGACAGTCGCCCCGCTTGATCTCGATGGCCATTGCGTCGCCGCCGTCTTCCTTGGCGACGTACCGCATTTCGCACTGGCCGACGGCACAATCCATCGGCTGGACCATGGCCACATGACGGCGCAGGCCAATGACGGGCTGCTCGCCGCGTTCCACGATGCGGCCAACGACCGGCTGATCACCGGCGGTGAGGACGGCAAGATTTTTTCTGTTACCGCCGGCGGCAATGCGGCAGAATTGGCAAGCGCCGGGAAAAAATGGATCACCAGCGTCGCCGCCGGACCACAAGGCGCCGTCGCCTATGCCTCGGGCAAGATCGCCTTTGTTCGTTTCGCCGACGGCAAAACTAAGGAATTCTTGCATCCGCGTTCGGTCGAGGGGCTGGCGTTCTCGCCCAAGGGCATGCGCTTTGGCGTCGCCCGCTACAATGGCGCGACGCTGCATTTCCCGGCGGCGGACGGCAAGCCAGTCGAGCTGGAATGGGCCGGTTCCCATACCGGCATCACCTTCTCGCCGGACGGCGCCTTCCTCGTCACCACCATGCAGGAGAACGCCCTGCATGGCTGGAAGCTGGCCGACGGCAAGCACATGCGCATGAGCGGCTATCCCGGCAAAGTCAAAAGCCTGTCGTGGAGCGCCAAGGGAAAATGGCTGGCCAGTTCCGGCGCACCGGCGGCGATCGTCTGGCCGTTTTCGGGCAAGGACGGGCCGATGGGTAAGGCGCCGCTGGAACTCGGCACGCGCGGCAACGCCATGGTGACCTCGGTCGCCTGCCATCCAAGCCAGGATGTCGTCGCCGTCGGCTATGACGACGGAATGGTGATGGCGGTGCGTTTCGCTGACGCCAAGGAAGTGCTTCTGCGCCGACCGGGCAAGGGCGCCATCACCTCGATGATGTGGGACAAGGAGGAACGCCGCGTTGCCTTCGGCAGTGCTGCCGGCGACTGTGGCGTCATCGACATTTCCGCATAACCGGGAGTCTACTCGGCCCCGCAGGAGACCTTGCCGGTCAACACGGCAGGCCTGCCGTCCTCATCGGCGGCGGCCGTACCGTCATAGATGGCAAGCGAATAGCGCCCGTCGTAGACGCCTTCCTCGCTTGCCTTGGTCAGGATCGTCAGTTCGACTGAGCTATAGGTGTTTGCGACCTCGTGCTCACGATAGACGAGCAGCCGCAGTTCCTTGCCGTCGAGCCAATATTGCGTCAGATTGGAATCCTCGAACACTGTCTTGCGCAAATCGTCGCCAACCGGCCTGCCAAGAATTTCGAGGTCACCGCGAAAATTGAAGGTTGGACCGCCCATGCCTCTGGTGACGCCGGCTTTGACCTCGAATTTCACTGCGGCATCTTCGGCGGAGCACCAGATGCCGCCGGTGGCGAAGGCCGTGCCGGCCGACAGCAGCAGCGTTGTTACACAGAAGATCGTCCGCATCTTTTGTTCCCCAAGCCATAAACCCCATCGGCATTGATGCTCGAGGATGCCCTGAGGTCAAGCTCCAGTCCTCTTCACCGCGATCGCTGAACCAATGCAGGGCAGCCGCGCGGCCAATTGCGGTTCCGGATGCCGATTGGCTAGAGTGACGTACGAGAGGGGCCATCATGCATACAATCGACCATTCAAAGACGACCATCGGCGGCATCAGCACTGCCCGCATCGCCGATCTGCGCGAGACCGAGGCCGAAGCCTTCCGCAAGGCGCGGCCGAAATCGGCAGCGAAGGCCGACAATGGCCTGCCGGGTTTCTTCGGCGGCGTGCCGATGCACTGGATGAACGACTGGCCGACGCCGTTCCCGATACTGGTCGACAGCGCCAGAGGCGCAATCATCACGGATATCGACGGCAACCGGCTCGACGATTTCTGCCTTGGCGACACTGGCTCGATGTTCGGCCATTCGCCGCCGCCGGTCGCCCGCGCCATCCGCCGACAAGCCGGGCGCGGCCTGACCTATATGCTGCCTTCAGAGGACGCACTCGCCATCGGCCCGCTGCTGCAACAGCGCTTCGGCCTGCCGTTCTGGCAGATCGCGACGACGGCGACCGATGCCAATCGCTTTGCGCTGCGCGTCGCCCGCACCATCACCGGCCGGGAAAAGATCCTGGTCTTCAACGGCTGCTATCACGGCTCGGTCGACGAGACGATGGTGCGGCTGGTCGACGGCAGGCCGGGCAACCGGCGGGGACTGGCCGGCGAATTCCGCGACCTGACCCGGACGACCGATGTCATCGAGTTCAACGATGTGCCAGCACTTGATGCCGTGCTCCGGGATAAGAATATCGCCTGCGTCATCACCGAGCCGGTGCTGACCAATTCCTGCATGGTGCTGCCCGAACCCGGCTTCCACGACGCGCTACGCCGTCTCACCCGGGCAACCGGCACCCTGCTGCTGATCGACGAGACGCACACGATCTCGACCGGTCCGGGCGGCTACACCAGGAAACACGGCTTGGAGCCGGACCTGTTCGTGCTCGGCAAGCCAATCGCCGGTGGCGTGCCGGCCAGCGTGTGGGGGATGAGCGAAGACGTCGCCACCCGCTATACCGACTATATCAGCACCAAGGAACCAGGCTATTCCGGCATGGGTACGACGCTGTCGGCCAATCCGCTGCAGTTCGCGCCAATGCGAGCCACGCTCGAAGAGGTGATGAGCGAGGAGAACTACGACCATATGGACCATCTGGCGCGGCGGCTCGACGCCGGGCTGACCGCCGTCATCGACCGTTACCGCCTGCCTTGGCATGTTGCCCGTGTCGGCGCCCGCGTCGAGTTCATCTGCGCGCCCGGCCCGCTGAGGAATGGTGGCGAGGCGGAAACAGCGCACGCACCTGAGCTTGAAGCGGCTATCCATGTCGCGCTGGTCAATCGCGGCGTGCTGATCGCGCCGTTCCATAATATGATGCTGATCTCGCCGGCGACCAGCGCCACCCAGGTCAACCGCCTGATCACAGCCTTCGGTGCAGTTGCGGCAAGGCTCGCGGCATGAGACAAGCTTGCACATGAGAGAAGCGCACAAGCGAACTTTGAACGCCATCATTGCCTCCCCTTCCGGCTCGACGCCCGCCGAGGCGCAAACCTTTCTCGACGCCCATCCCGAGATCGAAGCGTTCGACATCGTGCTGACTGACGCCAATGGCGTCGGGCGTGGCAAGATCGTGCGCCGGCACGAACTGATGAGCATCTTCGAGGGCGGCCGGCATATGCCGATCTCGATCCTCGGCCTCGACATCACCGGCGAGGACGTGCACGAGACCGGGCTAATCTGGACGACCGGCGACGGCGACCTGCGGGCATGGCCGATCCCCGGCACGCTGGTGCCGCTGTTCGGCACACAGCCGCCGCGCGGCCAGGTGCTGATGGCGATGTATCATCTCGACGGTCAGCCCATGTCCTCCGATCCGCGGCTGGCGCTGGCCCGTCAGGTGGAGATACTGGCGGCCAAGGGCCTGCATCCGGCCGGCGCCTTCGAGCTCGAATTCTTTCTGCTCGCCAATGAGCGCGACGCCGACGGCAAAGTGCAGCCGGCGAACGCGGTGCTCGACGGCCGACGCTCGGCCAAGACCGAGGTCTATTCCGTCGACCATCTGCACGGCATGGAGCCGCTGTTTTCTGACATCTATGCCGCGGCCAAGGTGCAAGGCATCCCGGCCGAGACGGTCATATCCGAATATGCGCCGGGCCAGTACGAGCTGACGCTGAACTATCGCCAGGATGTGATGCGGGCGGCCGACGACCTCGTCATGCTGAAGCGGCTGGTGCGGGCGCAGGCGCGCCGCCACGGCGTCACCGCTTGCTTTATGGCCAAGCCGATCGAGAAATATGCCGGCTCCGGCATGCATTTCCATGTCTCACTGCAGGACAAGGCCGGCAACAACGTCTTTGCCGAAGCCAGCGGCGAGACTTGGTCCTTGCCGCTGCTGCGCGGCCTTGGCGGCCTCATTCAGACTATGGCCGAATCGATGCTGGTGTTTGCACCGCACGCCAATTCATGGCGACGCTTCGTCTCGCAATCCTATGCCCCGGTGGCGCCGACCTGGGGCGTCAACAACCGCTCGGTGGCGCTGCGCGTGCCGGCAGGCGATGCGAAAAACCGGCGCATCGAGCACCGGCCGTCGGGCGTCGACGCCAACCCATATCTGGTCGCGGCAACGGTGCTGGCCGGCATCACTAAGGGTCTCGACGAAGGCCTCGACCCGGGCCCCGAAACCACCGGCAATGGCTATGAATCGGCAATCACGCGCACGACCATGCCGGTGGACTGGCGCGCCGCGATCGAGGCCGCCCGCGCGTCGACGTTCCTCAAAGGAGCGCTGGGCGAAGACCTGCACCGGACGTTCGTGGCGATCAAGCAATCCGAATATCTGCGGGTGGCACGCACGGTCAGCGAACTGGATTATCATCTCTATCTGCACGAGGTGTGAGGCGATCGCATCGTGTCATTCTCCCGGCGAAAGCCCGGTCCGGGCTATTTTGAAGGAACCTTTCCGGGGCTTCGCTCATTCCGCATCTGATCGCAGCAGCGGACAAGGCCGCATCAGCCATGATCGCCAGGATGCAGACAAATCCGCCGCACCACGTCAAGGTGCAGGCAAGACGCTGGCCGAAGCCTGAATTGCCTGAGACGGCGGAAGACGATGGCGCACGCACCGTTCTAGAACTCAGCGAAGTGGCGAAAGCCTGCCGCCGCTGCCCGCTTTGGCGCGACGCGACACAGACAGTATTCGGCGAAGGCCCCGACAAGGCCAAGGTGATCTTCGTCGGTGAACAGCCCGGCGACCAGGAGGATCTGGCGGGCAAGCCTTTTGTCGGTCCGGCCGGCAAAGTCTTCGACGCGATCCTGGACGATGCCGGCGTCGACCGGCTGAAAGTCTATGTCACCAACGCGGTCAAGCATTTCAAATTCGAGCCGCGCGGCAAGCGGCGCATCCACTCCAAGCCGAATGCCGGCGAGGTGCAGGCCTGCCGCTGGTGGCTCGACAAGGAGCTCGATCTGATCAAGCCCAATCTCGCCGTGGCGCTCGGCGCAACGGCGGCGCAGTCGCTGCTCGGCAAGGTCGTGCCGATCATGAAAATGCGCGGCACGGTCGTGGAGCGGGATGATGGCTTGCGCGTGTTCGTCACGATCCACCCGTCCTTCATCCTGCGTATTCGCGAGCCGGCGGACAAACAGGCCGAGCGCGAGCGGTTCCTGCAGGACATGAAGGCGGTGAAGAGGCTGATGGCGGCCTGAACCTATCTGATCAGGATCGCCCTCAAGTCATTAACATTCGTCCCGGTCGGGCCGGGCATAAAAAGATCGCCGACGGCGTTGAATGCCGTCCAGGCATTGTTGCGGGCGAGCATGGCCTTGGCGTCGACGCCTGCCGCCCGCATCCGCGACACCGTCGAGCCGTCGGCGAAGGCCCCGGCATTGTCCTCAGAGCCGTCGATGCCGTCGGTGTCAGCGGCCAACGCGTGGACGCCCGCCATGCCGCTGATGCCGATTGCGAAGGCAAGCAGGAATTCCGAGTTGCGGCCGCCCTTGCCTTTTGTGCGCACGGTCACCGTGGTTTCGCCGCCCGACAGGATCAGCACCGGTTTTGGAAAAGGCCGGTTGCGCGTCGCGACCTCACGCGCGATCGCGGCGTGGACACCGCCGACCTCGCGCGCCTCGCCCTCGATGGAATCGGAGAGGATGACCGCCTCGATACCTTGGCGCCTGGCTTCGGCCGCAGCCGCCTCCAGCGACACGCCGGCCGAGGCGATCAGATGCACCTCGTTGCGCGAAAAACGCGGATCGTCGGCGCGTGGCGCATCGGCGGCCGGCGAATTGATATACGCCATGACAGAGGCCGGCAGTCTAATGTCGTAGGCGGCGATCGACGCCAATGCGTCTTCACGGCTGCCGGAATCGGGAACCGTCGGGCCGGAAGCCACCAGCGCCGGATTGTCGCCCGGAATGTCGGAGACCACGAGCGACACCACCTTGGCCGGGTAGGCAGCGGCCGCCAGCCTGCCGCCCTTGATCGTGGAAACATGCTTGCGGATGGTGTTCATGGCGGCGATCGGCGCGCCGGAGGCGAGCAACGCCTCGTTGACGGCGATCTCGTCGGCCAGCGTCAGACCTTCGGCAGGGGACGGCATCAGCGCCGAGCCACCGCCGGAGATGAGCGCCACGACAAGATCGTCCGCGGTCAGCCCCTGCACCTTTTCGAGCAATCGGCGCGAGGCTTCGAGCCCTGCGGCGTCCGGCACCGGATGCGCCGCCTCGATGATCTCGACGCGCTGGCAGATCGCGCCGTAGCCGTAACGGGTGACGACCAGCCCTTCGATCGGCCCGTCCCACACCTTCTCGAAAGCCGCCGCCATCTGCGCCGAGCCTTTTCCAGCGCCAATGACGATAGTGCGCCCTTTCGGCATCCCCGGCAGATGATCCCTGATGGTCCTCTGGGGATCGGCAGCGGCGACGGCGGCACTGAAGATCGAGGTGAGGAAGGTCTTGGGATCGAGCACGGTCATTTTGCTTCCGGCGGCAGTGCCAACTGGCGCCCGTCGACGCCGAGATGGCTGCACAGCGCATCGACGACGACCCCGTGATCCTCGCGTTCCGGCAGGCCCGAGACCGCGATCACGCCGATCACACCGGCGCCCCTGACCGTGACTGGAAAGCCACCGCCGGCCAGCACGTAGTCTGATATGTCGAGCCCTTCGCCCGGCTTGAAGCTGCGGTCGGGACGCTGTTGCTCCAGTACCAGGCGGTAGGTGCTTCTCAAAAACCGCCGCACCACGTTGATCTTGCGCCGTGCCCAATCCGGATTGGAAGCGTTCGAGCCTGGCATCGCCGCGTAGAACAGTGGCCGGTCGAAGGTTCTGACATCGACGATGATCGGCAGGTTCTCGGCTAGCGCCCGGTCGCGGATCGCCGAGCCGATCTTGAAGGCGACAGCCTCATCGAAGGCGGGGAAGACAAGCGTGGCTTCCTGTTTCTGGATCAGAGCGATATCGTCCGCAACGGCCATGTCGTTCCCCTGTCAACTCCACGCTTTGACCGATGGCTGCCGCCGGGTCAAGCCGGGACGTGTGGGATAGCTAAACCGCCATATCCGTTTTTGCCGCCCGTCCGGCGACATAGACCTCGCGCACGGCGCGGTCGTCGCCCAGCGTCTGCAGCAGAAACAGTTCCTCCGCCAGCGTGTCCGCCGTCTCCATCCGCAGCCGCATGGCCGGCGTGGCGCGGGCATCGAGGACGATGATGTCGGCATCGCTGCCTAGGTCTAGCGTGCCGGTCCTTTCTACGATCGACAGCGCCTCGGCATTGCCGCGGGTGAGCTGCCAGAACGACTGGAACGGGTTGAGCTTTTCGCCGTTCAGCGCGATCACCTTGTAGCCCTCGTCCATGGTGCGCAGCATCGAATAGTTGGTGCCGCCGCCGACATCGGTGGCGGCGGCGATGCGGAGAGCTTTGTCACGCGTGCGGTAGCGCTGATAATTGAACAGGCCCGAGCCGAGGAACAGGTTCGAGGTTGGACAGAATACCGCCACGGAGCCCGTATCCGAGAGCGCATCCGCCTCGCGTTCCGACAGATGGATGCAGTGGCCGAACAGGCTTTTGCGTCCCAGCAGCCCATAGTGCTCGTAGACATCGGTATAGTCGTGTGCCTGCGGATAGAGTTGCAGCGTAAAGGCGATCTCGGCGTGGTTTTCCGACAGATGCGTCTGCATATGCAGATCGGGATATTCGCGACAGAGCGCGCCCGCCATTTCCAACTGCTCGGGTGACGAGGTGATGGCAAAGCGCGGCGTGATGGCATAGTGCTGGCGCCCCTTGCCGTGCCACTCGGCGATGAGCGCCTTGCTGTGGTCGTAGGCCGATTGCGGCGTGTCGAGCACCCCTTCCGGCGCGTGGCGATCCATCATCACCTTGCCGGCGATGTTGAGCATGTTGCGGTCATGCGACTCGGCGAAGAACGCTTCGGCAGACTCCTTATGGACCGAGCAATAGGCGGCGACTGTCGTCGTGCCATGACGCACCATCTCATCGAGAAACAGTCTGGCGACGCGGCGGCCATGCTGCGCGTTCTGGAATTTGGTTTCCTCGGGAAAAGTGTAGGTGTTCAGCCAGTCGAGCAACTCGGCGCCGTAAGAAGCGATGACCTGCATCTGCGAAAAATGCGCATGCGCGTCGATGAAGCCCGGCAGCAGCAGATGCGGGCGGTGGTCGATCTTTTTTACGCCTTCATCAGCCTTTTTCTCGACCTCGGCATAGGCGCCCGCGGCAGCGATCCTGCCGTCGCGGAGCAGCAAGCCGCCGTCGTCTTCGTAAAGCCAGGCGGAATGGTCGTCGACGGTCTCAGGCCAGCGCAGGAAGGACAGCGTGCGGCCGCGCAGGAGTGTGCTGGTCATGCTTATTTCCCTGCCTCCTCGAACCATGCCACCAGCAGCGCCCGTTCCTTGTCGGTGATATGGGTGACATTGGCCGGCGGCATGGCGTGGCTGCGGGCGGCTTGCAGGTAGATCTCGCGGGCTTGCTCGGCGATACCGGCGTCCGTGTCGAGCATCACACCTTTTGGCGCATGGTAGATGCCCTCGTAGGACGGCTCTTGCGCATGGCACATCGAGCAACGGCCAAGCACCGTGTCGCGCACCGCGGGAAAATGCGCCGAGGCGACATAGACCTGTGCCGCCGAGGACGCCTTGACTTCGCCGGTCAGCACTTTCGGCGCCGTCGACAGCCAGATGATGACGACGAACAGGACGGCGGCCGCCAGCCAGGTCCAGGTCGGGTTGCCCTTGCGCGCATGGATGGTGTTGAAATAGTGCCGGATCAGCACGCCGATGGCGAACACCAGCGAGGCGATCACCCAGTTGAACTCGGTGCCGAACGCCAGTGGGTAGTGGTTCGACAGCATCAGGAACAGAACGGGCAGCGTCAGGTAATTGTTGTGCAGCGAGCGCTGCTTGGCGATCTTGCCGTATTTCGGATCGGGCTTGCGGCCGGCGATCAGGTCGGCGACGACGATCTTCTGGTTCGGGATGATGACCATGAAGACATTGGCCGACATGATCGTCGCGGTGATGGCGCCAAGATGCAGGAAGGCGGCGCGGCCGGTGAACAGATGGGTAAGACCCCAGGCGATGAACACCAGCACGCCATAGAGCACCAACATCAGGCCGGTATCGCTGTTGCCGAGCGGCGATCGGCATAAGAGATCGTAGACCACCCAGCCGATGCCGATTGTCGCTAGCGACAGCAAGATGCCTGTGGGCACCGACATGGCCAGCACGTTGGGGTCGATCAGGAAGAGGTCCGCCCCGGCATAATAGACCACGCACAGCATGGCAAAGCCGGACAGCCAGGTGGCGTAGGATTCCCATTTGAACCAAGTCAGGTGTTCGGGCATTTCGGCTGGCGCCACCAGATATTTCTGGATGTGGTAGAAACCGCCGCCGTGCACCTGCCATTCCTCGCCGAAAGCGCCAGCGGGCATGCCCGGACGCTGGCGCAGGCCGAGATCGAGCGCGACGAAATAGAAGGACGAGCCGATCCAGGCAATGCTGGTGACGACATGCAGCCAGCGCACGGCGAAACTCAGCCAGTCCCAGAAAATCGCGAAATCCAACATTGAAAAGTCGTCCCTGCCGATTGGGTGACTTTACGGACTGGAGCGCAAACGGAAAGGGCCGAGCTGCACGATGACTTTCAAAAAAAAATGGAAAATACTAGGCTCGTTACACGCTGCCGCATGAGAGCCACGAATCCGTATGGCCTATCTCGACAACATCGCCGTTTTCGTCCGCGTCGTCGAGCTCGGCAATCTGTCGGCCGCTGGCCGCGACATGCGCATTTCGCCGGCGGTCGCCTCCAACCGTATCAAGGAGCTCGAAAAACATCTTGGTGTCAGGCTGTTCAACCGCACGACGCGGCAATTGATGCCGACCGAGCACGGCACCGTGTTCTACTCCGGCGCCAAGCAGGTGCTTGAGGCGATCACCGAGGCGGAAGCCGCGGTCAGCGCTTTGTCCGGCCAGCCGCGCGGCACCATCAAGGTGACAGCGCCGCTCGGCCTCGGCCGCCGGCTGGTGGCGTCGGGCATCCCCGATTTCCACGACAAATACCCTGACATCGAGGTACGGCTGAGGCTTTCAGACCACAATGTCGACATCATGAAGGAAGGCATCGATGTCGCCTTCCGGCTGGGCATTATCGAGGATTCCAGCCTCAGGATGCGCGGCATCATGGAATGCGAGCGGGTGCTGGTGGCGGCGCCGAAATATCTTGAGGTGCGCGGTGAGCCGACCGAGCCGCAAGAATTGATTGGCAAGAAGCACGACTGCCTGATGCTGCGCTATTCCGGCGCGCGTGAATATGTGTGGACGCTGCACACGGCCGACGGCCCGCGGAAATTCGAAGTGCACGGACCCTATGACACGGACGATGGCGACGTGCTGACCGGCTGGGCGCTGTCGGGCCGCGGCATCATCAACAAGCCGCGCTTCGAGGTCGAGCCGTTCATCCGCGACCAGCGACTGAAGGTGATCCTGCCCGACACGCCGCCGACACCGGTGCAGTTCGCCGCCGTCTACCCGCACAAGAAGCTGCAGGACCCGAAGGTGCGGCTGCTGCTCGACTTCATGGCCGAGCGCTGCCAACGGCTGATCAAGGATATTCTGGCAGGCAAATGATCGCCGGCTGGCCGGTTGCTTTCCGTCCAGCCGCCGAAGATAGTCCCTGCGGAATTCACTCACCAGGGAAGCCCGATGGCCAGCGGTGCCAAAATGCATCTCGCCGTTTCACTGTTTCCGGAAAGCGCTCTTTCCCCTCCATCCGACGCCGGTCTGGATTTCAGCCTTCTGGCCCGGTTCGTGCAAAAGGCCGAAGCAGCTGGGCTGGACATGGTGCTTCTTGCCGATTCCGCGCCGGTTGCAGGCGGCGACGCACCGAACCGGCAAGTTCCCTTCGAAGCGACGACCCTGCTGGCGGCGCTGGCGACGGTGACCAGCAGGATCGGCCTCGTCGCCGCGGCGTCAACGGCTGCTCACCAGCCCTACAATCTGGCGCGCCGTTTCGCCTCGCTCGACATCATCAGCCATGGTCGTTCCGGCTGGAACGCGACCGTGGTCCCGGATCCGCGCGAGGCGGCCAATTTCAGCCGTCCGGAAGGGTTTTCCCGCGACGATTTCCTCCGACGCGCGGAGGAATTCATCGGCATCGTTCAAGGCTTGTGGCGAGGCTGGGATGCGGACGCACTGCTGTTCGACAAAAGCGGCGGCCGTTTCTTCGATCCCGAAAAGGTGCACCTGCTCGACCACAAGGGCGAGTTTTTCTCTGTGCGCGGGCCACTGAACGTAGCGCGCTCACCGCAGGATAGCCCGGTGCTCGTCATGTCAGGCCTGTCGGAGCCCGACATGGAGATCGCCGCCCGCTTCGCCGATGTAATCCTGCTCGACGAGCCATCGGCCGCGGGCGCGAAGGCCGACGATCTGAAGCGCCGCGCGATCGCGCTCGGGCGCGGTCCGGGCGTGATAAAGGTGCTGATGAACGTCGCACCGGGTGCTGAAACGGCCGCCAGGCCGGACGGGATTGCCGACAGGCTCGAAGAGCGCTTTCGATCGAATAGCTGCGACGGTTTCAACATACTCATGCCGCCGGTGCTTTCTGTGCTCGACGACTTCGTCGATCACGTGCTGCCGGAGCTTCGTCGCCGCGGCCTTCTCCGGCCGGATTATCCCGGTGCGACGCTGCGCTCCCATCTCGGACTTGCCGGGGAGGAGGGACAATGACCGCCCGTCAGATGAAACTCGGCGCCTTTCTGTGGGCGACAGGCCACCACATCGCGGCCTGGCGCCATCCGCAGGCGCGTGTGACGGCGGGTGTCGACATCGACCATTACATCCAGCTGGCGCGGACCGCGGAGTCGGCGAAATTCGATATGCTCTTCTGCGAGGACGCCGCCGGCGTTCGCGAGGCCAATGTCAATATCGCCAGCCAGACGTCACGCTCGATCGGCTTCGAGCCGATCAGCCTGCTTTCGGCTCTTGCGGTCCAGACCAGCCACATCGGCCTCGTATCCACGGCATCGACGAGCTACAACGAGCCTTACGGGCTGGCGCGGACCTTCTTGTCGCTCGACCATCTGAGCAGCGGGCGCGCCGGCTGGAACCTGGTTACTTCCGCCAGCCACATCGAAGCCGCCAATTTTGGCTCGACTGGCCTGCGCCCACATGCGGACCGCTATGAGCGGGCGCGCGAATTCGCTGCCGTGGTTACCGCACTCTGGCGAGGCACGCCCGACGGGGTTTCCGGACGTGGTCACGACGGCCAGAGCTTTTCGGTCCGCGACCCGCTCGATCTGCCGCGTTCTCCCCAGGGCGCGCCAGTGATGGTTCAGGCCGGCGCCTCGGATGTCGGCCGGGACCTCGCCGCCCGGACCGCCGACGTCGTGTTCACGGCGGCGCAGACATTCGAAGAGGCGAAGGCCTTCTACACCGATCTCAAGAGGCGTCTTGTGGTTTATGGGCGCGAACCGGACGACGTCAAGATCATGCCGGGTGTCGCGCCGATCGTGGCGGCAACCGAAGCGGAGGCCAGGGCAAAACATGAGGAGCTGCAGGAGCTGATTCCCGACGATGTCGGCGTGGCGCTGCTTTCTAGCTATCTCAGCATTTCCGATCTGTGGCGCTACCCCATCGACGGGCCGTTGCCGGAGCTGCCGGCCAGCGAAGGCATGCAGAGCCGGCAGGCTCTCGTCATCGAGCAGTCACGCCGTGATAACCTGTCCATTCGCCAGCTTGCGCGCCATTTCGCTGGCGCGCGCGGCCATTGGCGCGTCGTCGGCACGCCGGCTCAGATCGCCGACGAGCTCGAAGCACGATTCGAGGGCGGCGCGGCTGACGGTTTCAACGTCATGCCTTCTTATTTCCCCGGTGAGCTCGACGCCTTTGCCGCGCTTGTCGTGCCGGAGCTGCAGCGGCGCGGCCTGTTCCGCAAGGACTATGAAGGGACCACGTTGCGCGACCATCTGGGTCTGAAACTACCGATGTGAGCAGCACGCTACGGAAGCGCGCCTGCGCAAAAATGCACCTCGGTGGGATATTGGCCGTCAGCCGGCCATTGCCTTGCCGCGAGAGGCGGGGTGCGGAGCGGCTCGCGCGCCAGCATAGGCGGCCAGCGCCGTCATGATCTCGGCCGCCACAAATGCCGCGATCACTTGCGGTCGCTTGTCCTTGACCGCATCGCCGCCGATCGGCGAGACGAGGCGGGCAAATTCCGCCTCGCTGCCGTCCGCCGATTTCAGGAACCAGCTCCTGAACGTCGCCTTCTTGGTCTTCGAGCCGATCATGCCGACATAGGCGGCATCCCTGCGTTTCAGCGCCTCGGCGACGATCAGGAAATCCAGCGCGTGGTCGTGGGTGAGGATGACGAAGGCGGCGCCAGCAGGCGCATTCCGCACCATCGACTCCGGCATAGGCGTCAGGCTGGTTTCGACAGTGTCCGGCATGCCCTCCAGCGCCTCGACCCGCGTCTCGACAACGACGACACGGACCGGCAGCAAGGTCACCGCCGACGCCAACGCCTGGCCGACATGACCGCCGCCGAAGATATAGACATGCGGCAGTTGAGCGTCCTCGGCTTCCGCGGCCGCAATCAGCTCTTGCGCCAACGCAGCATCGACCAGCCGGATCAACACCTCGACCCTGCCGCCGCAGCATTGCCCGATCTCCGGCCCGAGCGGGATGTCGAGCGTGGCGCTGACACCCCTCCCCCTTGAGGGGAGGGTGGCGGCGAAGCCGTCGGGTGGGGTCGCCGCGGCAGTGCTCGACATTTTCTTAGGTCGCGTGCTCCCTCTACCGACCCCCTCTGGCCGCTCCGCGGCCATCTCCCCCTCAAGGGGGGAGAAAAGCATCTGACGCGCCTTGTCGATTGCCATGTATTCGAGTTGGCCGCCGCCGATCGTGCCAAAACTTGCCGCGCCCGAGACGAGCATGAAGGCGCCCTTCTCACGCGGCGTCGAACCTTTCGTTGCCGCCACTTCGACCAGGGCGCCCCGGTCGGCGCCGGCAAGAAAGGCTTTCAGGCTTTGCACTTTCGCGTTCATCATTCGCATTCCCTGTCGGGAAATATAGAGTTTTTCGGCCTGAATTGCACGCTCCGAGGCTGGATTCACGTGCCGGCCTTGGCCTCCTCCTTCAGCCGTTCGATCGCCATCAGCACCCGCTCCGGCGTCGCCGGTGGGTCGAGGCGCGGACAAATCCTGTGGTCGGCAACGCTCGCCACCGCATCCGACAGCGCATGCAGCACCGACATGCCGAGGGGAAGCGGCGGCTCGCCGACCGCCTTGGAGCGGTGCACCGTCGGCTCGCTCGCTTCCGGCCAGTCGGCCAAAGTCACGTTGAATATCTTCGGCCGGTCGGAGGCCAATGGGATTTTGTAGGTCGACGGCGCATGGGTGCGCAGCCGGCCCTTGTCGTCCCACCAAAGCTCCTCCGTCGTCAGCCATCCCATGCCCTGGATGAAGCCGCCTTCGACCTGGCCAAGGTCGATGGCGCGGTTCAGCGAGCGGCCGGTCTCGTGCAGGATGTCGGTGCGCTCGACCATGTATTCGCCGGTCAGCGTGTCGATCGACACTTCCGAGCACGCGGCGCCGTAGGCGAAATAATAGAAGGGGCGGCCCTCGCCCTTGTCGCGATCCCAGTGAATTTTCGGCGTCTTGTAGAAGCCCGCCGCCGAAAGCTGGATACGCGCCATATAAGCCTGCCTGACGAGATCGGCGAAGGCGATTTCCTGGTTGCCGATGCGCACCCGGTTGGGCAGGAATAGCACCTGGTCGCGCGGCACCTGGTATTTTTCGGCGGCGAAGTTGGTCAACCGCTCCTTGATCTGCCGGGCGGCGTTCTGCGCCGCCATACCGTTGAGGTCGGAACCGGACGAGGCGGCCGTGGCCGAAGTGTTCGGCACCTTGCCAGTCGTCGTCGCGGTGATCTTGACCTGGTCGAGGTCGATCTGGAATTCTTCCGCCACAACCTGCGCCACCTTGACGTAGAGGCCCTGCCCCATTTCGGTGCCGCCATGGTTCAGATGCACCGATCCGTCGGTGTAGACATGCACCAGCGCGCCGGCCTGGTTGTAATGCGTTGCGGTGAACGAGATGCCGAACTTGACCGGCGTCAGCGCCAGTCCACGCTTGATGAAGCGGCTGTTGGCGTTGAAAGCTTCAATGGTGCGGCGACGCCTTGCATAGTCGCAACTCGCCTCCAGCTCGGCGACGATGCGGTGGATAATATTGTCTTCGACCGTCTGGTGATAAGGCGTGATGTTGCGGTCGCTGGTACCATAAAAGTTCTTCTTGCGGATCTCGAGCGGGTCCTTGCCAACGGCAAAGGCGACCTCGTCGATGACACGCTCGGCCCCGACCATGCCTTGCGGCCCGCCGAAGCCGCGGAAGGCGGTGTTCGACACGGTGTTGGTGTAGAGCGGTGCCGATTGCGCGTGCACCGCCGGCCAGAAATAGGTGTTGTCGCAATGGAAAAGCGCGCGATCGGTGACCGGGCCTGAAAGGTCCGCCGAGAAGCCGCAGCGCGCCGCGAACATGAAATCGACGCCTAGGATATTGCCGTCGTCGTCGAAGCCGACCTCGTAATCGACCAGAAAGTCGTGGCGCTTGCCGGTGGCGATCATGTCATCGTCACGATCAGGCCGGATTTTCACCGCGCGATGATGTTTTTTCGCAGCAATCGCCGCGAGCGCGGCAAACTGGTTGCCTTGCGTTTCCTTGCCGCCGAAAGCGCCGCCCATGCGGCGGATCTCCACCGTCACCGCATGGCTTGGCACGCCGAGCGCATGGCTGACCATGTGCTGGATTTCGCTCGGATGCTGGGTCGAGGAATAGATGGTGACGTCCTGGTCCTCGCCGGGGATGGCCATGGCGATCTGGCCTTCGAGATAAAAATGGTCCTGACCGCCGATGCGCATTTTTCCCTTCAGCCGGCGCGGCGCCGCCTTGATCGCAGCCGCTGCATCGCCGCGCCTCAGGGTCAGCGGCGGCGTGACCAGCTTGTCCTTCCTGGCATCGAGGACACCGATGTCGGTGACGAAAGGCAATTCCTTGGATTCGACCTTGGCCAGCGTTGTGGCGCGGCGCGCCTGCTCGCGGGTTTCGGCGATGACGCAGAAGATCGGCTGGCCGAAGAACTGCACCTTGCCGTCGGCAAGCACCGGTTCGTCATGACGGCCGGTCGGCGAAATATCGTTTTCACCCGGCACGTCGCTGGCCGTCAGCACGTCGACGACACCGGGCGCAGCGCGTACCGCCGACAGGTCCATGCTGGCGATGGTGGCGTGCGTGGCCGTCGAAAGCCCAAGGCAGCCATGCAGCGTACCTGCCGATTCCGGCATGTCGTCGATATAGACGGCCGTGCCGCGGACATGCTTGTGCGCGGAATCATGGCGCTGGTCGGTGGCAACGCCACCGGAAATTTTTTGCGCCTTAAGGTTGGGAGCGTGCGTGGTCATCAAGCCGCCTCGTGGCGCGACACCTGAATCGGTGCCTTGGTGCCGCTGGTCTCGGCGAAGAAGCGCAGCAGCAGGTTCCGCGCCGCCAACGCCCGGTATTCGGCGCTCGCCCGCATGTCGGTCAGCGGGGTGAAGTCTTTGGCGTACTCGGCCATCGCCACCTCGACCGTCGCCTCCGTCCAGGGATTGCCGAGCAGCGCCTTTTCCACGCCAAAAGCCCGCTTCGGCGTTGCCGCCATGCCGCCATAGGCGATGCGGATGTCCGCCACTGTGCCGTCGCTGGCCAGCGCCAGCAGGAACGCGCCAAGTGCTGCGGTGATGTCCTCGTCGCGACGCTTGGTAATCTTGTAGACCGCAGACTTCGTGCCTTTCGCGGGTACCGGGACATGCACGGCCTCGACGAACTCGCCCGGCTGCCGATCCTGCTTGCCATAGGCGATGAAGAAGTCTTCAAGCGGGATCGTCCGCCGCTTGTTGCCCCGGCGCAGCGTCAGCCGCGCACCGAGTGCGATCAGCGGCGGCGGCGTGTCGCCGATCGGCGAGCCATTGGCGATGTTGCCGCCGATCGTGCCCATATTGCGCACCTGATCGCCGCCAATACGATCGAACAGCGGCCCGAGCGCCGGGATGCGTTTCGCCAGCGTCGAGAACGCCTCGGTGTAGGTGACACCAGCACCGATCGAGATGATGCCCTTGTCTTCGGAGATAGCGCAGAGCCCGTCGAGATTTCCGATGAAAATCGCCGGCGAAATCTCGCGCATGTGCTTGGTCACCCAAAGGCCGACATCGGTGGAACCGGCGACGATGGTGGCGCCCGGCTCCTTGTCGAGCACGGCGGCGAGATCGTCGACATTGGCCGGCACGACCAGCCGCTGCTTGCCGGCGCCGATCTCGATACGCGAACCATCCTTCATGGCCGCAAGCTTGGCCGTGATGGCCTCGCGCTCTGCCGCTAGCGGGTCCTTAGCCGCCTTGCCATAGCTGGAGATGGCACGTGCCGCCCGCACGATCGCCTCGTAGCCGGTGCAGCGGCAGAGATTGCCCTGCAGCGCCTTTTCGATGGCCGCATCCGAAGGCTCCGGCGCCCTCATCCACAAGGCGTAAAGCGACATGACGAAACCCGGCGTGCAGAAGCCGCACTGCGAGCCGTGGAAATCGACCATCGCCTGCTGCACGGGGTGCAGTTTATCGCCGTCGCCGCGCAGATGCTCGACTGTCACGACATGCGTGCCATCGAGCGAGCCGAGGAAGCGGATGCAGGCATTGACGCTTTCATAGACCAGCCGGCCGGCTGACAGCCTTCCGACCAACACGGTGCAAGCACCGCAATCGCCTTCGGCGCAGCCTTCCTTGGTGCCGCGTAGCGTGCGCTCGAGGCGCAGCCAGTCGAGCAAGGTCTCCTCAGGCGCGACCGCGGTCAGCGCAATATCCTCGCCATTGAGGATGAAGCGTATCTCATTACGTGTCTTGAACCCGGCCATGTCTCAGCTTCCCCGATAGGTCGAATAGCCGTAGGGCGATATGAGCAGCGGCACATGATAGTGCACCGGCTCGGCCATGCCGAAGCGGATCGGCACGCTGTCGAGGAAGGCCGGTTCCGGCAGCCTCAATCCCTGCCGGCGCAGATAGTCGCCGGCCGCGAAGACCAGCTCATATTCGCCGGTGCGGAATTCCGCGTCGGCAAGCAGCGGCGCGTCACAGCGGCCGTCGGCATTGGTGACCGCCGTCTTCAGATGCGACCGCATGTCGCCGTCGATGCGATAGAGCTCGATCGACAGGCCTGCCGCCGGCTTGCCGGTCGCGGTGTCGAGGACATGGGTCGTCAGACGTCCGCCTTCGGCTTTCGACGTTTCCGCCACTGGCTGCTCCCATTCCTGGTACGGTCGAATATGTTGACGAATTGTGCGCCAATTAAAGGCGATGCATAAGTCCCGGTCGAGTGAAGTGCTGCAAAAACACTTTCAAAAATTTTCGGGGGAATGCGCAAGCGGCCCTTTGGACTATCCTGATCACACTATCCGGCAGGAGCGACGATGCGGTACGAACGAGACATGCGCGGCTACGGCGCCAATCCGCCGGATCCGAAATGGCCTGGTGGGGCGCATGTGGCGGTGCAGTTCGTCGTCAATTACGAGGAAGGCGGCGAAAACTGCGTCCTGCATGGCGACATGGCTTCGGAGGCCTTCCTGTCCGAGATCGTCGGCGCCGCACCCTGGCCCGGGCAGCGTCACTGGAACATGGAATCGATCTACGAATATGGCGCGCGCGCCGGCTTCTGGCGATTGCTGCGCCTGTTCACCGAGGCTGAGGTGCCGGTCACCTGCTATGGCGTCGCCACCGCGCTGGCGCGGTCGCCCGACCAGATCGCAGCGATGCAGGAGGCCGGCTGGGAAATCGCCTCGCACGGGCTGAGATGGATCGACTACCGCGACCATGCGCCGGAGGACGAGCGCCGCGACATGGAACAGGCGATCCAGTTGCACTACGAGGTGACTGGGGCACGGCCGACCGGCTGGTACACCGGCCGCACGTCGATCAACACCGTGCGGCTGGCGGCGGAAGAAGGCGGCTTCGACTATGTGTCGGACACCTATGACGACGAGTTGCCCTACTGGTTCGAGCATGACGGGCCGGACGGGTCGGTGAAGCCGCAGCTCATCATCCCCTACACGCTCGACGCCAACGACATGCGTTTCGCCACGCCGCAGGGCTTCAACTCGGGCGACCAGTTCTTCGCCTATCTCAGGGATAGTTTCGACACGCTCTATGCCGAGGGGAAGGAAGGGCGGCCGCGCATGATGAATATCGGCCTGCACTGCCGCCTCGTCGGGCGCCCCGGCCGGGTCGCGGCGCTGAAGCGCTTCGTGGACTACGTCAAATCGCACGACAGGGTCTGGCTGGCGCGGCGCATCGACATCGCCAGGCACTGGCAACAGACCCACGCGTTCCGGCCGCCGGCGCTGCGCCCGTCGAAAATGGAATTCGAGGCTTTCGTCCAGGCTTTCGGGCGCGTGTTCGAGCATTCGCCGTGGATCGCCGAGCGCGCCTACGAACTGGAACTCGGCCCGGCGCATGACAGCGCCGGCGGCCTCCATAATGCGCTGTGCCGTGTCTTTCGCGGCGCCAGCGAGGCCGAGCGGCTCTCCGTGCTCAACGCCCATCCCGACCTTGCCGGCAAATTGGCGCAGGCCAAGCGGCTAACGGCGGAGTCGGCCAGAGAACAGGCTTCCGCCGGGCTCGACGCACTGACCGACGAGGAGCGCGAGCTGTTCTCAAAACTCAATGCCGCCTACGTTACTTCCTTTGGCTTTCCCTTCATCATTGCGGTGAAAGGCAAGACCAAGGCGGAAATCCTGGCTGAGTTCGAGGCGCGCATCGGCAACAGTCACGACGTTGAATTCGACACCGCCTGCAAACAGGTCGAGCGCATCGCGCTGTTTCGCCTCAAGGACATGCTCCCGCAATAGGTTTTGGCTCCCGCAATAGGCTTTGAACTGATGGATATGACGAAAATGGCCGACCGAACCTATTACGCGCCGCATGGCGGCCACCCCGGCCAGAGCGAGCTGCTGACCGGCCGGGCCGTCTTCACCGAGGCCTATGCCGTCATTCCACGGGGGGTGATGCAGGACATCGTCACCAGCGCCTTGCCGTTCTGGGACAAGACCCGCGTCTGGGTGCTGTCGCGCCCGCTCTCGGGTTTTGCCGAGACGTTTTCGCAATATATCGTCGAGGTCGCACCCGGCGGCGGCAGCGATTGGCCGGAACCGGATGCCGGCGCCGAGGGCGCCTTGTTCGTAGTCGAGGGCGAGCTGACCGTTTTGCTGGCTGGCGAGAAACATGTCCTGCAGCCGGGCGGCTTTGCTTTCCTGCCGCCGGCCAGCGGGTGGACCGTTCGCAACGAGAGCGGTGCTGCTGTCCGTTTCCACTGGATCCGAAAAGCCTACGACGCCGTCGAGGGCATCGATACGCCGCAGGCCTTCTTCACCAACGAGCAAGACGTTGCACCGAGTCCGATGCCCGGCACCGACGGTCGGTGGGCGACGACCCGCTTCGTCGATCCTGAGGACATGCGCCACGATATGCATGTCACCATCGTCACGCTCGAACCGGGAGCGGTCATCCCCTTCGCCGAGACGCATGTCATGGAGCATGGCCTCTACGTGCTGGAGGGCAAGGCGGTCTACCGCCTCAACCAGGACTGGGTCGAGGTCGAGGCCGGCGACTATATGTGGCTGCGCGCCTTCTGCCCGCAGGCCTGCTATGCCGGCGGTCCCGGAAAATTCCGCTACCTGCTCTACAAGGACGTCAACCGGCATGCCAAGCTTGGCGGCGCCGGCGTCGCGAGTCGCGCGCGATGAGCCGCATCGTGGCGCGGCCGCTGACCCGCGAGAACTTCGCTGAATTCGGCGACGTCATCGAAATGGGCGGTGACAACCACTATCCGATCAATGGCGGCAAGACCGAGCGCTACCACGACCTCGCCACTGCCGAGGCACAGGGACCGAATGCCCGCGTTCTGATCTCCATGGTGCGCGGCACGCCGTACGATTTTCCGCTGAAGCTGACCATGGTCGAGCGTCACCCTTTCGGCAGCCAGGCTTTCATCCCGCTGTCGCCACGGCCGTTCCTGGTCGTCGTTTGCCATGATGGCCAAGACGGTCCGGGTGAGCCGCACGCCTTCATCACCGCGCCTGGGCAAGGCGTCAATTACCCACGCAACCGATGGCACGGCGTGCTGACGCCGATCGGCGAGGTCCAGGATTTTCTCGTCGTCGATCGCGGTGGCGACGGCTTCAACCTCGAAGAGTGCCATTTCTCGCACGCTTACGAGATCGATCTTCCCAATGGGACCGCATGATGGCCGACGTCTCGCTGATCGACCGCCTGCTCGACGTCATCGAGCATGGCATCGTGCCGAAGACGGCCGAAGGCGTCGCCCATGGCAACAAGCTGTTCGGCGCGGCGATCTTGAGAAAGGACGACCGCTCGCTGGTGCTCGCCGAAACCAACAACGAGACGGAAAATCCGCTCTGGCATGGCGAGGTGCACTGCCTGAAGCGGTTCTACGAAATGCCGAAGGCCGAGCGCGTCGACACCAAGGACGCGATCTTCCTCGCCACGCACGAACCCTGCTCGCTTTGCCTGTCGGCAATCACCTGGACCGGCTTCGATAATTTCTACTATTTGTTCAGCCACGAGGATTCGCGCGACAGCTTTGCCATCCCGCACGACCTGAAGATCCTGAAGGAGGTCTTCACTCTCGACCCCGGCGGCTACAATGCCGAGAATGCCTACTGGAAGAGTTTTTCGATCCGCAGACTGGTGCGGTCGTTGCCCGAGGCCGAGCGCCAGCGGCTGGAAACGCGGATCGGAAAAATCTCCGCTCGCTACGACGAACTGTCAGGCGCCTACCAGGCAAGCAAGGCCGAGAACGATATTCCGCTGAATTGAGGCGGGTTGCCTAGCCTACCTTCGCTTTCTTCAGCACCTCATTTATCCTGGCTTGCCAGCCTTTGCCGGTCGCCTTGAATTTGCTGATGACATCCTGATCCAAACGTATGGACACAACTTGCTTGGGCTTCTCCACGGCCGGCCGGCCACGCGCACGCCTTATGCTCTCGAAAAGTTCCGGAAACACTTCCGCGAAAGGCTTGGCTTGCGCCAGCTGTTCGTCGGTTGCCTCCGCGTCGTCGGGATCAACCGCAATTTGTCTTTGGATTTCCGCTTCCTCCTCATCGGTGAGCGGTCGAATGTGAGATTTACGATTGCTCATATACTGACCTCTCCTTTCGGCTGGCACGACGCATCGAGATCACCGAAATCGCTTCGGAACCAAGCGGCCTGAAAATCACGGCGAGAATAGTCTCCCTGAGTTCGCCAATCGCTTTGAGCCAGCCAGCTTTGGCTGGGAGGACGATCGCGGTCGCAAAAAACTCAATATCGAGTTTGGCGAAGTCGAGACCCCGATTTTCGAGGTTCGTCACACGCTTCGGCTCATCCCAAATCATTCAGGCGAGACCATCCTCAGTGCGTCGGATCCAAGCAAATAAACGTAATACATAAATTAACGATGCGGCGCAAGATGGAAGCCGAGTGTGGTCCCGCCCAATCGTCGTCGCAGCGACATGGGCCGTCGCCGGTTTGACTTCATGCCGTACGCGCTTCATGCCTCACTGGCAGCCTGGAGAGCCCGCATGAAAACTGTCACTGAATTTCCCCGCAAGGTCGTCGAGTTTCCGGATATGGGCATCGTCATGCCGGACGGCTGCCGGCTGTCGGCGCGGGTGTGGATGCCGGCCGATGCCGGCGACGATCCGGTGCCGGCGATCCTCGAGCATCTGCCCTACCGCAAGCGCGACGGCACCATCTTTCGCGATCAGCTGACGCACCCCTATTTCGCCGGCCACGGCTACGCCTCGATTCGCGTCGACATGCGCGGCAATGGCGATTCCGAAGGGCTGATGGACGACGAATATTCCGAGCAGGAACTGCAGGATGCTTGCGACGTGATCGCCTGGGCGGCGGCCCAGCCCTGGTGCAACGGCAATGTCGGCATGATGGGCATCTCCTGGGGCGGCTTCAATTGCCTGCAGACTGCAGCCAAGCAGCCGCCGGCGCTGAAGGCGGTCATCAGCCTGTGCTCGACCGTCGACCGCTACGCCGACGACATCCACTACAAGGGCGGCTGCCTGCTGATCGAGAATTTCGGCTGGGCCTCGACAATGCTGTCCTATTCCTCGCGGCCGCCGGACCCGCTGCTGGCCGGCGACACCAGATGGCGCGACCTGTGGCTGACCCGGCTGGAAAACCAGCCCTTCCTGGCGCCGCTTTGGCTGAAGCACCAGCATCGCGACGCCTATTGGAAGCGCGGCTCGATCTGCGAGGACTTTTCCGCCGTCAAGGCTGCGGTGCTGTCGATCGGCGGCTGGCATGACGGCTACCGCAACACCATTTCCCACCTCGCCACGAACATCGAGGCGCCGGTCAAGGGCATCGTCGGTCCCTGGATTCACAAATACCCCCATTATGCGGCACCAAAGCCCGCCATCGGTTTCCTGCAGGAAGCCTTGCGCTGGTGGGACCGCTGGCTGAAGGGCATCGACACCGGCGTCGACGCCGACCCCGCCTACCGCGCCTATGTCATGGACAGCGTCCGCCCCGCGCGCTGGCATCCCGAACGGCCGGGCCGCTGGGTGGCGGAACCGGCGTGGCCGTCGCCTGATATCAAGACGCAGGAAGTCGAGCTGATTGCAGAAGGCAGCAAGCCGGCTATCGTCGCTTCGCCGCAAAGCTGCGGTCTCGCCGGCGGCGAATATTTTCCCTTTACCTTTGGCCCGGAACTGCCCGGCGATCAGCGCCCCGATGATGCGCTGTCGGTGTGTTTCGACCAGCCGGTGCTGACCGAAGCGATCGATATTGTCGGCGCGCCTGAGGTGCGGGTCCGGGTCTCGGCGGACCGGCGCCAGACGAACATCGCGATCCGGCTATGCGACGTGCATCCCGACGGCGCATCGGAGCTGATCTCCTACGGCGTGCTCAACCTGACGCACCACAATTCGCACGAATTTCCCGAAGCGCTGGTGCCGGGCGAAACCGTCAGCGCCGTGGTCGTGCTCGACCAATGCGCTTATCGCGTGCCATCAGGTCACCGCCTGCGTATTGCCGTTTCGAACGCCTACTGGCCGATGATCTGGCCATCGCCGGAGCCAGTCCGGCTCGACCTGTCGGCGGCAACGCTGAAGCTGCCGCTGCGCCCGCCGGCGCAAGGCGATGAAGTCGGTTTCGCTTCACCAGAAGCAGCATCGCCCTGGGCAACCGAAACGATCCGCGCCGCCAATTCAGAACGTCATGTCGATCGCGACGAAAAGACCGGAATCGTCACGCTTTCCATCGTCGACGATTTCGGCGAGGTGCGCGATCTGGAGCATGGCCTCGCCAACGGCAGCATTGCCCGTGAGACATGGGCGATCCATCCTGACAATCCGCTGTCGGCCTCGGGCAAGACGCACTGGACCCAGACGCTGTCGCGAAATGGATGGTCGGTGCGCACCGAAACATCAGCCGAGATGCGGTGCGACGCGCAAAACTTCATGGTTAGCGCCAGAATCGAAGCCTACGAAGGTGAGAAACTGGTTTTCGAGCGCAATTTCGAAGAGAAAATCCCGCGCGCTCTGCTTTGAGCGCTTATGCGGATTGGTCCAAATGCGACGTACGATTTACGCCACGGCATGTCGCATTCGGTCTTGCTTACGGCGTTCCCTTGCGGTCATTATTCTCCTCACAAGAAACCATAAAAAAACGACCATAAGGTCGAACCAACAGAGTGAGGAACTCAACATGTGGAACGAACTGGAATTTCTTAGCCGGCGCGTCGCATCCGGCAAACTGAGCCGTCGTGATTTTCTCGGCCGGGCGGCAGCGCTCGGCGTCACCGCGACCTTCGCCAACTCGCTGCTTTCAAGTGCGGCACGCGCCGCGGGTCCGGTCAAGGGCGGCACGCTGAAGGCCGGCCTGGTCGGCGGCGAGTCCACCAACAGCCTCGATCCGGCCCTGTTCATGACGCAGGTTCCGTTCGCCTTCGGCAAGATGTGGGGCGAACTGATCGTCGAGCTTTCCCCGGAAGGCACTCTCGAGAACCGCATCGCCGAGGAGATCGGCTCGTCGGACGACGCCAAGGTCTGGACGCTGAAGATTCGCGACGGCGTCGAATTCCACAATGGCAAGACGGTGACCGCCGAGGACGTGGCCGCCACACTCGAACGCCATTCGGACGAGAAGTCGAAGTCCGGCGCGCTCGGCTACATGAAGGGCATCGAGAGCATCAAGGCCAGCGGCAAGGAAGTCGTGCTGACGCTGAAGGAAGCCAATGCCGACCTGCCCTATCTGCTCAGCGACTACCATTTGATCGTCCAGCCCGATGGCGGCAAGGACAAGGCTGACGCCGGCATCTCGGCCGGACCTTACAAGGTAACCACCAACGAGCCCGGCGTGCGCCACGGCGGCGAGCGCTTCGCCAATTACTGGCAGGCCGACAAGATGGGCCATGCCGACCAGATCGAAATCATCGTCATCAACGATGCCACCGCGCGCACCTCGGCGCTGCAGGGCGGCCAGGTCAACATGATCAACCGTGTCGAGCCGAAGATCGTCGATCTGATCAAGCGTCTGCCCGGCGTCACCATCCGCAACCATGCCGGACCCGGCCACTACGTGTTCATCATGCATTGCAACACGGAGCCGTTCGACAACAACGATTTGCGCATGGCGCTGAAGCTGGCGATCGACCGCGAGGAGATGCTCGACAAGATCCTCAGAGGCTATGGCTCGCTCGGCAACGACTTCCCGATCAACTCGGCCTATCCGCTGTTTTCCGAGGACATCGAGCAGCGCAAATACGATCCCGACAAGGCCAAGTTCCATTTCAAGAAGTCTGGCCATGACGGCACCGTCCTGCTCAGGACATCGGACGTCGCCTTCCCAGGCGCCGTCGATGCCGCGCAGCTGTTCCAGCAGAGCGCGGCCAAGGCCGGCATCACGCTGGAGATCAAGCGCGAACCCGGCGACGGCTACTGGTCGGAGGTCTGGAACAAGCAGCCCTTCTGCGCTTCCTACTGGGGCGGCCGCTCGACGCAGGACCAGATGTATTCGACCGCCTATCTGTCGACGGCCGATTGGAACGACACGCGTTTCAAGCGTCCCGAGTTCGACAAGATGGTGCTGGCGGCCCGCGCCGAGCTCGACGAAGCCAAGCGCAAGGCGATGTATCGCGACATGGCGATGCTCGTCCGCGACGAAGGTGGCCTGATCCTGCCGATGTTCAACCAGTTCATCGATGCGACGGGCGCCAAGGTTGCCGGCTGGGTCGACGATCCGCATCAGGAGCTGATGAACGGGTACGCTCTGGCAAAGTGCTGGCTCGAAGCCTGAGCCCGGCCTTGCGGATATGTCCTCACCCATCGTGAAACTGGTGGCCCAGCGCATTGCGCTGGGCATCCTCCTGCTGTTGGCCGTATCGGTCCTGATCTTCGCCGGCACTCAGATCCTGCCCGGCGACGTCGCGCAAGCCATCCTCGGACAGTCGGCGACGCCTGAGTCGCTCGCCAATCTGCGCGAGCAGCTCGGCCTCAACGATCCGGCCTTTATCCGCTATTTCCGCTGGCTCGGCGGCGTCGTGACCGGCGACCTCGGCACCGCGATGTCGAGCGGGCAGGATATTGCGACGTCGATCAAGGGGCGGTTGTGGAACACGCTGTTCCTCGCCTTCTGGGCGGCGGTCGTGGCCGTGCCGCTGGCGATCATTCTTGGCCTGATTGCGGTGCGTTACCGCAATGGCTGGGTCGACAAGCTGATCTCCGGGCTGGCGCTTGCCTCGACATCGTTTCCCGAATTCTTCATCGGCTATGTGCTCGTCTATTTCTTTGCCGTGAAGTACCAGATCTTTCCCGGCATCTCGACCGTCTATGACGGAATGCCTTTCGGCGAGCGCATGCAGGCTATCATGCTGCCGGCGGCGGCACTGACGCTGGTGGTGCTCGCCCACATGATGCGCATGACGCGCGCCGCGATCCTCAATGTCATGCAGTCGGCTTATGTGGAAACCGCCGAGCTCAAGGGACTCTCGGCCTTCGCCGTCATCCGCAGGCATGCCTTCCCCAATGCGATTGCGCCTATCATCAATGTCGTCATGCTCAACCTCGCCTATCTCATCGTCGGCGTCGTCGTGGTCGAGGTGATCTTCGTCTACCCGGGCATGGGGCAATATCTCGTCGACCACGTCACCAAGCGCGACGTGCCGGTGGTGCAGGCGGTCGGCCTGATCTTCGCCGCCGTCTACATCAGCTTGAACATCATTGCGGACATAGCGGCGATCGTCGCCAATCCGCGTCTCAGACATCCGAAATAGGGGAGCGGGCATGCTCGACATAAAACGCATCCCCATCCCGGCGCTGATCGGCCTGGTGCTGACGGCGCTGTTCGTGCTGGCGGCGATCTTCGCGCCGTGGATCGCGCCGTACGGCAATGGCGAGATCGTCGGCGATGTCTGGGGACCGATGTCGGCGACACATTGGCTGGGCACCGACAATCTCGGCCGCGACCTTCTTTCCCGCATGATCTACGGTGCCCGCGTCACGCTGTTCATCGCGGTGCTGGCCACCGCGCTGTCCTTCTCGCTTGGTGCCATCCTCGGCTTCTCGGCGGCGGTTTTCGGCGGCTGGTTCGACACGCTTATGTCGCGCCTCGTCGATCTCCTGATGTCGATCCCGACGCTGATCATGGGCCTCGTCGTGCTCTCGGTGCTGCCGACCAATCTGGTGACGCTGATCCTGGTCATGGGCATTCTCGACTCGACCCGCGTCTACCGCCTGTCGCGGGCGGTCGCCGTCGACATCAACGTCATGGATTTCGTCGAGGCGGCCAAGCTGCGCGGCGAAGGCAGCGGGTGGATCATCTTCCGCGAGATCCTGCCCAATGCATTGTCGCCGCTGGTTTCGGAACTCGGCTTGCGCTTCATCTATGCCGTGCTGTTCCTGTCGACGCTGTCCTTCCTCGGGCTCGGCGTGCAGCCGCCTAGCGCCGACTGGGGCGGCATGGTCAAGGAAAACAAGGACGGCATCGTCTTCGGCATAGCGGCGGCACTCATCCCGGCGGCGGCGATCGCCATGCTGGCGATTTCCGTCAACCTAGTCGCCGACTGGGTGCTCAACCGCACGACAAGCCTGAAGGGAGGGCGCGGGTGATGGCTGACCAGCGAGCAAAGTCCATGCTGCTCGACATCCGCAATCTGCGCATCGAGGCCACCGTGTTCCCGCCGGGCGAGCCGCCGAAGAACATCGTGCTGGTCCACGACGTCTCGCTGACGCTCGAGAAGGGCAAGGTGCTCGGCCTGATCGGCGAGTCCGGCGCCGGCAAAGTCGACCATCGGCCTGGCGTCGATGGGCTATGGCCGCGGCGGCGTGCGCATCACCGGCGGCGAGGTGATCCTCAACGGCCGCGACATCCTCAAGGGCGGCAAGGAGGGCTTTCGCAAGCTGCGCGGCCGCGAGGTCTGCTATGTCGCGCAATCGGCTGCCGCCGCCTTCAACCCGGCGCACAGGCTGATGGATCAGGTGGTCGAGGCGACGCTGCTGCATGGCACGGCGACACGGGCGGCGGCCGAAAAACGCGCCATTGCGCTGTTCAAGAAGCTCAGCCTGCCGAACCCCGAACGCATCGGCGAGCGCTTTCCGCACCAGGTGTCGGGCGGTCAGCTGCAGCGCGTGATGACGGCGATGGCGCTGTGCTCCGAGCCCGACCTGATCGTCTTCGACGAGCCGACCACGGCGCTTGACGTGACGACGCAGATCGACGTGCTGGCGGCGATCAAGGACGCCATCCGCGACACTCATGTCGCAGCACTCTACATCACCCATGACCTTGCCGTCGTCGCCCAGGTGTCGGACGAAATCATGGTGCTGCGACACGGCCGGCTGGTCGAATGGGGCGGCACCCGCCAGATCATCAAGGAACCGCGCCAGGAATACACCAACGCGCTGGTCTCGGTGCATGAGATCGAGCACCAGGAACAGAAGCCCGGCACGACGCCGTTCCTGTCGGTCAAGAACATCACCGCCGCCTATGGCCGCAGCCACATCAAGGTGCTGAAGAACGTCTCGGTCGACATCTATCCGGGCCAGACGCTGGCGGTGGTCGGCGAGTCCGGCTCCGGCAAATCGACACTGGCGCGCGCCGTCACCGGCCTGTTGCCGCCCGAACAAGGTACCGTCACCTTCGATGGACGTCCGCTCGCCAACCGGCTTGCCGATCGGCCGAAAGAGGATCTACGGCAATTGCAGATGATCTACCAGATGGCCGACGTGGCGATGAACCCGCGCCAGACCGTCGGCACCATCATCGGTCGGCCACTCGAATTCTATTTCGGTCTGCGTGGAAGGCAACGTGACGCCCGCGTCGCCGAACTGCTCGACAAGATCGAAATGGGCAAGGGTTTCATCGACCGCTACCCGGCCGAGCTTTCCGGCGGCCAGAAGCAGCGCGTCTGCATCGCCCGCTCGCTTGCCGCCAAGCCGAAGCTGATCATCTGCGACGAGGTCACCTCGGCGCTCGACCCGCTGGTCGCCCACGGCATCCTCAAGCTGCTGCTCGAGCTGCAGAAGGAGGAAAACGTCGCCTATCTGTTCATCACCCACGACCTCGCCACGGTGAAGTCGATCGCCGATTCCATTGCAGTGATGTATCGCGGCGAGGTGGTGCGCTACGGCGCGAAGAGCCAGGTGCTGGCGCCCCCCTTCGATGCCTACACCGATCTTCTCTTGTCCTCGGTCCCCGAAATGGAGATCGGCTGGCTGGAAAAGGCCATCAAGGGACGGCGCATGGCCAGCGCGGGGAATTAGATACCCCGGTGGCGCTGAAGAAAAAACTTCTGCTGATCATCCTCGACGGCGTGCCTTATCGGAACTGGCGCCGGCTGATGGGCAATCTCGAAGGCTGGGTGCAATCGGGCGAAGCGCGCATCTGGAAGATGCGCTCCGTGCTGCCATCGACATCGGCCAGCTGCTATGCCTCGATCCACACCGGCGTGGCGCCGCAGGTGCATGGTATCCTGACCAACGAGAACCGGTTCCGCGTCGAGCAGCCGGATATTTTCTCCGAGGTCAGCAAGGCCGGTGGCAAGACCGGCGCGGTCACCCATTCCTACTGGTCCGAATTCTTCCGTGCCTATCCGTTCGATCTGGTCGAGGACATCGAGTTCGACGAGCCGGGCGGGCCGATCACGCATGGCCGGTTCCACACCATGACGGGCTACAATGCCAGGAACCAGATGACGCCGAGCGACCTCGACCTGTTCGCGACGCTGACGATGCTGACCAGACGCCACGGCATCGACTACGGCATTCTGCACACTTGCACGCTGGACTCGATGGGCCACCGCTTCGGCCACGACTGCCATGAGATGGACCAAGCCGTTTATGCGATGGACGGGATGCTGGCCGCCTTCCTGCCGCGCTGGCGGGAAGCCGGCTACGAAGTGATCGTCACCGCCGATCACGGCCAGACCGATCGCGGCCATCATGGCGGCCATGACGACGAGATGCAGGATTTTGCTCTGTATTATTTCGGACAGGGCAAGGGTCCGGAGGCCGATACGCTGCTCGACCAGCTGCAGCTTGCGCCGACAGTGCTTGCGCGCCTCGGCGTGCCGGCGCCGGCCACGATGAAGGCTAGGCCGTTTCTCGACTGAACGGGGTTCCCCTTCTCCCCTTGTGGGAGAAGGTGGATCGGCGCGCAGCACCGAGCCGGATGAGGGGTGTTGGGAGAAACTCGGCTTTAAAATATTTGGGGATTTGGAGCGTTTATTCCTTCCGTGTAGCGATCCGTCCAACACCCCTCATCCGACCGAGCTTCGCTCGGCCACCTTCTCCCACAACAAGGGGAGAAGGAAAGCCCACTCTGGCAACGTCGCCGCTCTTCGGCTAGCCTTAATCCTAGGCGGAAAGCGGTGGACCTTTTTGGGCCGATCAGCGACAGAGCAGACAGGAGCCAGGCGGCTCGACCGGCCATGACGGCAGCGACGGAAACCGATCGCGCGCTTGTCGGCCGGGTCGCGAAGGGCGACCGTGCCGGCTTCGAGGGGCGCTCGGAAGTCTCGACATGGCTGCTCGGCACCACGCTGATGCGCTTCGGTATTCCCGATGGCCTCGTGCCTGGCGCAGCTTGCCGCCGACGGCCGCACCCTGCGGCGCGAGCCCAACCATATCTACTCGCTGCGAAGAACGACCCGCTCGGAGCAAGAGGTCATCGATTCAGGGCAGCGGGATCGGGTTGTCGCTGAGTGTGCGCAAGTACGCGATCAGGTCGGCCCGTTCGCTCTCGTCCGGGACACCAGGCGTCTCCATCTTGACGCCCGGCGTGGTGAGCATGGGCCCGAAGAGATATCTGTTCAGGTCCTCGTACGTCCATACACCCTCCCAGCCCAGCAAGGTGTCGGAGTAACGCACATTTGCCATAGATGCCTTGTCGCGGCCGACGACGTTCCACAAGTTGGGTCCTATTTTGTTCCCTCCCTGTGGCTCGGGGTTGTGGCAACTAGTACACCGGCGGGTGAAGTAGGTTCGGTCTTTCTCGACATCGGCAGAAGCCAACTTCATCGAGATCGGGGCTGGTGTTGGCAAGACGACGCCGTGCGACATGAGATAGTCGGCAACTTCGCGTTGCCCGCTGCGCTTTGCCAGATGGAGCGGTGTCTTGCCGTCCATTGTCTTGGCATTCACGTCCGCGCCGGACTCGACCAGTGCCTTCACGCAGTCGAGACAACCGAGAGTGACGGCGACATGAAGGGCGAATTCACCACCACGGTTGGAATTTGGATCTGCGTTCCGCTCCAGCAACAGCTTTAACAGATCGATCTTGCCTGTCCCTACAGCCGCCATCAGCGGGGGCCCCCCAGTCGTCTGGGCGTTGACGTCCGCACCACGTTCTATGAGCAGTTTTGCCGCTTCGATGTGGCCCATCCAGACCGCAAAATAGAGCGGCGTTGCGGTTCCATCACTCTCATCTATGCCGGCGCCTCCATCGAGCGCAGCCGTGATCGCTGCGACATCGCCGTTCATTGCGGCATCGTGAATGTCCGCGGCATGCGATACGATCGGGATGTGTACAAGCAACAGTGGAATGAAGAGCAAGGACACGCGCATTTGGCATCTCCCAAGGCAAACCGCAGTAAGCGTCACGGTTTCAAGACGGCAAAAGTATACCACGAACGCCTGATCGCAACCACGCCATCGATGGCTCAATGAATGGTGGCAGCCGTTGAAAGAATGAAAGTTTTCAGGAAGACCGGCCATGTCCTTACTAGCCGTTTGGTAACGGGCCGAAAGGTTCCCATCCACGTCACTTTCGCCGTCGCGCAAGTGCCGGGGGTGACTGGGATGGTTGGAACTCCCTTGGCCAGATTTATTGTGCTTCGACCCCCTAACCCGGTGCGCCGGCGACCGATCCCCTGACCACCAGATCGACCGGCCAGACTTCGCCGCGGGCGCCCTCCTCCAATCCGGCAATCCGCGCCGCCAGCCGCTCGGCGACGCGCGCGCCGGCCAAGCGGATCGACGAACGCGTCGTCGACAACGGCACCGAAAAATTCTCCGGCTTCAGCCAGGGGAAGACGTCGTCATGGGCGATCAGCGACAGGTCTCCGGGAATGGTCAGGCCGAGATCGCGCACCGCGCGCACGACGCCGAGCGCCATGATCAGGCTGGAGCAGGCGATCGCCGTCGGTGCATCGCTTTGCTCAAGCAAGCGCCTGGCGGCGCGGTAACCGTTCTCCTCGGTCATGGCGAGGGAACAGACATGGCCTTCGCCAAGCACCAGGCCGCTCGCCGCCAGCGCCCGACGCACGCCACGCTCGCGGTGAATGGCGAAAGTCTCGCGGTCGTCGCCGTTGATCAGCGCCAGCCGCCGGTGACCGAGCTGGACGAGCAGCCGTGCCGCCTCGTGGAAGGCGCCCTCATTGTCGATGTCGGTGAAGGGGTAGTCGAAATCGAGCCCGTCGCTGCGGCCGTGGACGATGAACGGGATGCCGAGCGTGCTGACCAGCGCCACCCGCCGGTCGACCGGCCTCGGGGAGGAGATGTAGACGGCGTCGACCTGCCGGTTGGCGACGATGCGCCGGTAGGTCGTCTCCTGATCGTCGGCATCGGCCGGGGACAGCACCAGGTCGAGTTCGTGCGAACGGGCGTAGTCGCCGAGACCTGAGAGGAATTCGACGAAATGCGGGTCGATGTCGACGGTCGTCCCGGTCGGCAAGACATAACCGATCATCCCGGTCTTGCCGGTAGCCAGCCGGCGCGCACTCGGGTTGGGGCGGTAGCCGTGGCGCTTGGCGGCGTCGATCACCCGCCGGCGCGTTTCCTCATTGACCTCGGGGTAGCCGTTCAGCGCGCGGCTTACCGTTGTCTGCGAAAGCGCCAGCATGTGGGAAAGCTGTTTGAGGTTCACCGAAGGCCTCCCAGCCTCAAAGCGCTTTTAACAGGGGGTCGCCGACCGCCACTGGCAGCGCTGCTGCATGCAAAGACCATAAGCACCGTTTCCGACCAGTTTGAAGCAAAATTTGCTGATTCAGCGCCAAAAGCATGCTGCAGCGCACTTTAGTTGCCTTTCATGCGTGAAATTAAATCGATTAGCCTACCGCCCGCTCTTGACTTCTGATGGATTCAGTGGCGTGATCGGGAGCGCCAAAGCGCTTTGGAAGACTCTTCGAAAGGTTGCGGTTCCTTTCCGAATGAGTCACAGTCCTGCGGCGTCGGCGGACGGGATGGAGGTTTCGTCCGAGTGTTCGTGACCACTGGGAGGAATACCGATGAAGAAAATGCTTCTGCTGGGCGCCGCGTTTGTCACGCTCGTCCTGGGCGCGCCGGCGCAAGCCGAACTGAAGTTCAAGCCGGGCGAAGACCCCCGCTTTAATTGGGCGAACTACGAAGAGCTCAAGAAGGTCGACCTCAAGGGCGAGACGCTATCGATCTTCGGGCCATGGCGCGGCGAGGACGAGGGCCTCATCCGCACCGTTCTAAACTATTTCTCGGAAGCCACCGGCGCCGAGATCAAATACTCCTCATCGGAAAATTACGAACAGCAGATCGTCATCGACACGCAGGCCGGCAGCCCGCCCAACATCGCCGTGCTGCCGCAGCCGGGCCTGATCCAGGACCTGGCGTCCAAGGGCCTGCTGACGCCGCTCGGCGACGACACCGCCAGCTGGATCAAGGACAATTACGGCGCCGGCCAGTCATGGGTCGATCTCGGCACCTTCAAGGATAAAGACGGCAAGCCGGGCTTCTTCGCCTTCCCCTACAAGGCCGACGTGAAATCGCTGGTCTGGTACTCGCCGGACAATTTCGAGGAAGCCGATTACGAGGTGCCGAAGACGCAGGAAGAGCTCGCCGAGCTTGAAAAGAAGATCATCGCCGACGGCGGCACGCCATGGTGCATCGGGCTCGGTTCGGGCGGCGCCACCGGCTGGCCGGCGACCGACTGGGTCGAGGACATCATGCTACGCACCCAGATGCCCGAGACCTACGACAAGTGGGTGAAGAACGAGATTCCGTTCAACGATCCAGCGGTGGTCAACGCCATCGACATTTTCGGCAAGATCGCGACCGACGACAAGATGGTCGACGGCGGCGCCAAGGCGGTGGCGGCGACCGACTTCCGCGACAGCCCGAAGGGCCTCTTCTCGGTGCCGCCGAAATGCTATTTGCACCATCAGGCGTCGTTCATCCCGACCTTCTTCCCGGAAGGCACTGAGATCGGCCAGGACGCCGACTTCTTCTACTTCCCACCTTACGCTTCCAAGCCCGACCTCGGCACCCCGGTGCTCGGCGCCGGCACGCTGGCTATGATCACCAAGGATAGCAAGAGTGCCCGCGCGTTCATCGAATTCCTGAAGATGCCGCTCGCCCATGAGATCTGGATGGCCCAGGGTGGCTTCGTGACGCCGTTCAAATCGGTCAACAAGGACGCCTATGCCAGCGACGCGCTGAAGAAGCAGGGCGAAATCCTTGCCGAAGCCTCGACCTTCCGGTTTGACGGGTCCGACCTTATGCCGGGCAAGATCGGCGCCGGCGCCTTCTGGACCGGCATGATCGATCTCGTCGGCGGCAAGTCCGCCCAGGATGTCGCCACCGACATCCAGAAGAGCTGGGACGCGATCAAATAGGGAGCCCCGGTTGAACGTTCGGACTGCCGATCCTGAATGGATCCGGGCCTCAATGGCCCGGATCCGACCAGCGGCCCGCGCCGCAGCGATTTTTATGAGCACATTCCGGCATGACGCGCGACCAGCAAGAGTAGAACCTGCCTTGCATCCGGTCGCATTCCAAACAACTGAATCGGCCCATGATCCCGTCGCCAAAGCCATTCTCGACCGGCGGGTCATGCGCGGAGGGAGGGACCTGTGGCGGCTCAGATTTTCTCGGCCATATTCGTCATCGTCGTCGGCGTCGGCGGCTGCGTCGCCTATTTCTGGGGCGCCAACAAATTGGTGGACATCATCTTCCCGTCGCGCGGCGTTGCAGGTGCTGCGGCCATCGACAATCTGCGCCGGCAGGGGATGATCCGGCCGTGGCTGTTCGTCGGCCCGGCCATGATCATCCTCACCATCTACCTGATCTACCCGGTCGTGGAGACGCTCAGGCTGTCGTTCCTCGATCGCGGCGGCGCCAATTTCGTCGGTTTCGCCAATTATGAATGGGCGTTCGGCGACCGCGAGTTCCGCAACTCCATCCTCAACAACATCATCTGGCTGGCGGTCGTACCGGCCGCCTGCACCTTCCTCGGGCTGATCATCGCCGTCCTTACCGACAAGATCTGGTGGGGCACCATCGCCAAGAGCCTCATCTTCCTGCCGCTGGCCATCTCCTTCGTCGGCGCAAGCGTCATCTGGAAATTCATCTACGAGTATCGCGGCGCTGGCCAGACGCAGATCGGCCTGCTCAACGCCATCATCCAGTATTTCGGCGGCCAGCCGCAGGTCTGGATATCGCTGCCGTTCTGGAACAATTTCTTCCTGATGATCATCCTGATCTGGATCCAGACCGGCTTTGCCATGGTCATCCTGTCCTCTGCCTTGCGGGGTATTCCCGAAGAGACACTCGAAGCGGCCGTCATCGACGGCGCGAATCCGTTCCAGATCTTCTGGAAGATCATGGTGCCGCAGATCTGGGGCACGATCGCCGTCGTCTGGACCACCATCACCATCCTGGTGCTGAAGGTGTTCGACATCGTGCTGACCATGACCAACGGCCAATGGAACAGCCAGGTGCTGGCCAATCTGATGTTCGACTGGATGTTCCGCGGCGGCGGCGATTTCGGCCGCGGCGCCACCATCGCCATCATCATCATGATCGCGGTCATTCCGATCATGATCTGGAACATCCGCCAGGCCAACAAAGAAACGGGAGGACATTGAGATGACTGTCTCGACCGGAAAGTCCTTTGCCAGCCGTTTCGGCGTCCATATCGCTGTCTTCATCTTCGTCGCGATCTGGACTGTGCCGACGCTCGGCATTCTCGTCTCGTCGCTGCGCGACAAGGATCAGATCATCGCCTCGGGCTGGTGGAACTCGTTCGCCAGTTCCACCCAGACGGAAGCGGGCCGGCTGCCACCCGCCTCGGCGCAAGTCGAGAGGGCCGGAAAGTTCGTCCTCGAGGGCAACATCTTCGGTGACGATCCGGCCCGCGACATCAGCGCCTTCGGCGTCAAATCGTCGGCGCCGACGCAATATCCCGCCGGCACGACAGCCGATCTCGGCGACGGCGAGACCTTGCAGCTCAACGCCGACGGCAGTTTCGTCATGACCTCAACGAAGCCCTTTGAGGGCGAGCGCGGCCAGCGCGTCTACTACGCCTCGTCGGCGCCACCGAAATTCACCACCGACAATTACAATACGGTGCTGTTTTCGGAAGGCATCGGCCGCTCGTTCATGAATTCGCTGACCGTCACCATTCCGGCGACGGTCATCCCGATCCTGATTGCGGCATTCGCGGCCTATGCGCTGGCCTGGATGCGCTTTCCCGGCCGGGCGTTGCTCATCGCGGTCATCATCGGACTCTTGGTCGTGCCGCTGCAAATGTCGCTGATCCCGCTGCTGAAGCTCTATAACGGCGTCGGCAGCTTCTTCGGCGTGCCGTCGAAAACCTATCTCGGCATCTGGCTGGCGCATACCGGCTTCGGCCTGCCCTTCGCTATCTATCTCCTGAGAAGCTACATTGCCGGCCTGCCGCGCGAAATCATGGAATCGGCGCGCATCGACGGCGCCAGCGATTTCGAGATCTTCGTCAAGATCGTGCTGCCGCTGTCGTTCCCGGTGCTGGCCTCCTTCGCCATCTTCCAGTTCCTGTGGGTGTGGAACGACCTGCTGGTCGCGATGGTTTTCCTCGGTACCGAGGGCGACCAGATCGTGCTGACCGCCAAGCTCAACGCGTTGCTCGGCTCGCGCGGCGGCGACTGGGAGATCCTGACGACATCGGCTTTCATCACCATTGTCGTGCCGCTGATCGTGTTCTTCTCGCTGCAGCGCTATTTCGTCCGCGGGCTGCTCGCCGGCTCGGTGAAGGGAGGTTGAGATCATGCAATCCGCTGTGAAGGCGACCTTGAAACCCGACCTCGCCGTCGACCGCGACTGGTGGCGAGGTGCCGTGATCTACCAGATTTATCCGCGCAGCTATCAGGACTCGAACGGCGATGGCATCGGCGACCTCAGGGGCATCATCAGCAGGCTGCCCTACATCGCGGCACTCGGCGTCGATGCCATCTGGATCTCGCCGTTCTTCAAGTCGCCGATGAAAGATTTCGGCTACGACGTATCAGACTATTGCGACGTCGATCCGATGTTCGGCACGCTGGCCGATTTCGATGCCTTGAGCGCCGAGGCGCACAGGCTCGGGCTCAAGGTGATGATCGACGAGGTGCTGTCGCATACCGCCGACATCCATCCGTGGTTTAGGGAAAGCCGCTCGAGCCGAGCCAACCCGAAGGCGGACTGGTATGTCTGGGCCGACGCCAAGCCCGACGGCACGCCACCCAACAACTGGCTGTCGATCTTCGGCGGCTCGGCCTGGCAGTGGGACACCAGCCGCCAGCAATATTACCTGCATAATTTCCTGGCCGAGCAGCCCGATCTCAACTTCCACAGCCGCGCGGTCCAGGATGCGCTGCTCGATGTCACCCGCTTCTGGCTGGAGCGCGGCGTCGACGGCTTTCGCCTCGACACCATCAATTTCTACTTCCACAGCCAGGGCCTGGAGGACAATCCGCCGCTGCCGCCCGAACAGCGCAACGACCAGACCGCCCCTGCCGTCAACCCTTACAACTACCAGGACCATCTCTACGATAAGAGCCGCCCCGAAAACCTCGGCTTCCTCGAACGCTTCCGCACCCTGCTCGACGAATATCCGGCTGCGGCCGCGGTCGGCGAAGTCGGCGATTCACAGCGCGGGCTGGAGGTGGTGGCGGCGTATACCGCCGGCAGCAAGCGCGTGCACATGTGCTATTCGTTCGACTTCCTGGCCCCCGAAAAGATCAGCGCGACAAAGGTGCGTTCGGTGCTGGAAGCCTTCGGCAAGGTCGCCAGCGACGGCTGGTCGTGCTGGGCCTTCTCCAACCATGACGTGATGCGCACTGCCTCGCGCTGGGCGGCGGGCGAGGCTGACCGGACCGCTTATCTCAAGGTGATCTCGGCGCTGCTGATGTCGCTGCGCGGCTCGGTCTGCATCTATCAGGGCGAGGAGCTTGGTCTTGGCGAAGCGGAATTGCAATTCGAGGATCTGCGGGACCCCTACGGCATCCGCTTCTGGCCGGAATTCAAGGGTCGCGACGGCTGCCGCACGCCGATGGTCTGGAATGGCGCCGACAGCAATGGCGGCTTCTCCAAGGCAAAGCCCTGGCTGCCCGTGCCCGCCAAGCACCTTTCGCTAGCGGTCGATGTGCAGCAGGGCGACGACAGCTCGCTGCTCGAACATTACCGGCGCTTTCTTGCCTTCCGCCGTCTGCATCCGGCGCTGGCTAAGGGGGAAATCGACTTCATCGAAAGCCAGGGCGATACGGTCACCTTCACGCGCCGCGAGGGCAATGAGCAGATCGTCTGCGCCTTCAATCTCGGCAGCCGACCGGCCGAAATCGATCTCGGCGGACGCTCGCTGCAACCCTTGCCGGGGCACGGGTTTTCGGGACAGACTGGCGTCGGCTCTATCCGCCTCGGCGGCTACGGCGCCTGGTTCGGGCGTGTCAATTGAATTTGCAATTCACTGGAGGGAATCCATGGCCGATGTCACGCTAAGGCAAGTGAAGAAATCATACGGCAATCTCAACATTCTCCCCGGCATCGACCTCGAGATAAAGTCGGGCGAGTTCATCGTCTTCGTCGGCCCTTCGGGCTGTGGCAAGTCGACCTTGCTGCGGTCCATCGCCGGGCTGGAGGAAATCACCTCCGGGGAGCTCAGGATCGATGGCGAGGTGGTCAACGACGTGCCACCGTCGAAGCGCGGCATCGCCATGGTGTTCCAGTCCTATGCGCTCTATCCGCACATGACCGTCTACGACAACATGGCGTTCTCGATGAAGATCGGCAAGGAGAGCAAGGCCGAGATCGACAAGCGGGTGCGCCAGGCGGCGGAAATCCTGCAGCTGACCAAATATCTCGACCGCCTGCCCAAGGCGATGTCAGGCGGCCAGCGTCAGCGCGTCGCCATCGGCCGCGCCATCGTGCGCAACCCAAAGGTCTTCCTGTTCGACGAGCCGCTGTCGAACCTCGACGCGGCACTGCGCGTCGCCACGCGCATCGAGATCGCCAAGCTCAAGGAGTCGATGCCGGCTACAACGATGATCTACGTCACCCACGACCAGGTCGAGGCGATGACGCTTGCGGACCGCATCGTCGTGCTGAAGGAGGGCCATATCGAGCAGGTCGGCACGCCGATGGAGCTCTACAAGAGACCCGGCAATCTGTTCGTCGCCCAGTTCATCGGCTCGCCGGCCATGAACATCCTGCCGGCGACGATCGACAAATCAGGCGACCCGACCATCGTCAGTCATGTCGGCGGGCGCAGGGCGACGGTGCCGATCGCCACGCCAGCGTCAGTGAAGGGCGCTTCGGTCAGCTTCGGCGTGCGGCCGGAGGATCTGATGATCGCCACCGGCGCGGATTATCTTTTCGAGGGGACAGTGGACTATGTCGAGCAGCTCGGCGAGGTTCAGCTCGTCTATGTCGACATCGGCCGCGCCGACCTGCCGCTGGTGACCAAGCTGCCCGGCAATGTCGAGGTCAAGCGAGGTGCTGCGCTGCGGTTGAATGCCGATGCCGGCGACCTGCATATTTTCGATGCCGACGGACATTCCTTCACACTCCACAAGGCGGAAGCAAAGGCAGCCTGAGGGCGGCAGCCTAACTGCTGGATACAGGCAGTTTGGCGAAGGCAAAAAAACAACAGCGGCGGGCAAGGCCCGCCGCTGTTGTGCATTCAGGTCACTGTTAGCGGCCGAACAGGTTGCGGTCGCTGCCGTGGGCAGGCTTTTCGTCAGCCGGAACCGGATTCTGCGCCGGGGCCGAATTCTGGATCGAAGCCGTGTACGAGCTGTCGACCGCAACGGCCGGCTGGTTGGCGCCGTTCGATCCATAGTTGTCGCTACCGGCAAAAGCGCTGCCGGCGACGGCCAGAACGGCGGCGGTGGCAAGAACGAACTTTTTCATTTCAGTACTCCTGGATTTTTCGTGTTCCACCAGCGCGGCGGGCAAATGCCGCCGCTGCTGTTGGGATCGACATTAGTTGTTGCCGAAGAGGTTACGGTCGCTGCCGTGGACGGGCTTCTCGTCAGCCGGAACCGGCTTCTGCGCCGAAGCAGAATTCTGAATCGAGGCCGTGTACGAGCTGTTGTCGACCGCAGCGGCCGGCTGGTTGGCGCCGTTCGATCCATAATTGTCGCTGCCGGCAAAAGCGCTGCCGGAGACGGCCAGAATGGCGGCGGTGGCAAGAATGATCTTCTTCATTTCTAGTACTCCTGGATTTGTCAGATCGCGAGCGGCGGACTGGCCGCCGAAAACCGGTTTCCATTTTTCGGGATCATGGTCTGGGATCAGCTGTTAATTGTTGCCGAAAAGGTTGCGGTCGGCGCCGTGGACAACGGGCTTTTCAGCGTGAGCCGGCTTCTGAATGGAAGCCGTGTACGAGCTGTCGACCGCAGCGGTTGGCTGGTTGGCGCCGGCGGACCCATAATGGTCGCTGCCAGCAAAGGCGCTGCCGGTGATGGCCAGAACGGCGACGGCAGTAAGAGCAATCTTTTTCATTTTTAGTACTCCAGTATCTTAAGTTTTCCGTCCGTCTGGCCGGCGTGTCTTGGGAGGAATTCGCGTCGTTCGGACAGCCCCGATGTGGGAAGGCCATCTGGCAGATGCCAATCACGAAGTTGTTCCGTGTGGACCAAGAATCTACACCTTGAAATTGTACCAGAGGCTTTTGCCGGCATCATTTTACGTTTTGTTTTCAAAAGCTTATGCCAAAGGCGCCATTCGAGCATTTGACGGATTTCCGGACCTGCGTTCACAGTGTCATGCACTCATTGTCAACAGAAACGAACCGTTCGGTTCGATTTTAGAAGCGGCTTAAAAAGCCGCCGACAAAGGCACAACGGCGAAGCTCGTCTGCCCCTATCACCAGTGGACCTACGAGCTGGATGGCCGGCTTTTGTTCGCAAGGCAGATGGCGGATGGCTTCGACAAGAGCCAGTTCAGCCTTAAGCCGGTGGCTTGCGAAAGCGTTGGTGGCTACATCTTCATCTGCCTGGCCAAGGAGCCCGCCGATTTCGCGCCGATGCGCGCCATGATCGAGCCTTACCTCCTGCCGCACCGGCTGCGCGAGGCAAAAATCGCCTTCGAATCGACCATCGTCGAGAAGGGCAACTGGAAGCTCGTCTGGGAAAACAACCGCGAGTGCTACCATTGCGCCGGCAACCACCCCGAACTGTGCAAGACATTCCCGGAAGCACCGACCGTGACCGGCGTGCAGGGCGCCGACAGCGATCCGGAGATGCTCGCGCACTGGGCGAAATGTGAGGCGGCGGGCTTGCCGAGCAAGTTCCGCATCGATCCGGCCGGGCAGTATCGCGCCACCCGCGCGCCGCTGCTGCGCGACGCCGTCAGCTATACGATGACGGGAAGACGCGCGGTGAAGAGGAACCTTTCCGACAGCGTTTCGACCGACCGTATCGGCTCGCTGCTGCTCTATCACTATCCGACGACCTGGAACCATATTCTCGGCGATCATGCCGTCACCTTCCGTGTGCTGCCGATCAGCGCCACGGAAACGGCCGTCACCACCAAATGGCTCGTCCACAAGGACGCAGTCGAAGGCGTCGATTACGATCTCGCCGAGCTCACCCATGTCTGGACCGAGACCAACGATCAGGACCGCCGCATCGTCGAGGAAAACGCCTTCGGCATCCTGTCGCCGGCCTACGAGCCCGGCCCCTATTCGGAACTGCATGAGGGCGGCGTCATCCAGTTCGTCGAATGGTACGCCTCCTTCATCGGGCCGCGCCTTGCTGAGGGCGGCCGGCCGGCGTTGCGCAGCGTCGCCTGAGCGAGATCAAGGGGATGAATGCGATGACGGACCTTGGCCTTTACCGCCACCTCGACGAGATGGCGCCCTGGAACGACAGGCTCCAGGTGCTGGAGGTGATCGGCGTCAGCGACGAGGCGCCTGACGTGAAGACCTTCACCTTCCGCTCCGACAACCAGACCTGGTTCCGCTACAGACCGGGGCAGTTCGTGACGCTGGAACTGCCGACCACTGAGGGCCCGCTGATGCGGACTTATACGCTGTCGTCCTCACCGTCGAGGCCGTTCTCGATCGCGGTGACGGTGAAAGGGCAGGCCGGCAGCCTCGGCACACGCTGGATGTTCGACCATCTGAAACCCGGCGTTCACGTGAAAGCCTATGGGCCGACCGGCGACTTTTCGCTGCACAGCCACCCCGCGGCTAAGTATCTGTTCATTTCGGCCGGCTCCGGCGTGACGCCGATGATGTCGATGCTGCGCTGGCTGAACGACTGCGCGCCATGGACAGATGTCGGCTTCGTCAACTGCGCACGAAAGCCCGAGGAGATCATCTTCCGCAAGGAGCTCGAGCTGCTCGGCAGCCGCATGCCGGGCCTGACGCTCGGCTTCATGATCGAGGAGCGCTCCAGCCGTGAGGGCTGGTTCGGCCATATGGGCCGGATCGACGCGATACGGCTGCCGCTGCTGGCGCCCGATTTTCGCGAGCGCGAAATATTCTGCTGCGGCCCCGACCCGTTCATGCGCGCCGTGCAGCAGATGCTGGAGGCCGCCGGCTTCGACATGGCCAACTATCATCAGGAAAGCTTTGCGGCCCCAGGGGTGGAGGAAATTCCGGCCCCGTTCGGTTCGCCGGCAGAGGGTGGGCCGGCAGAGGGCGGGGTCGAGATACCTGCTGAGGCCGCAACGCCGATCCGCTTTTCGCTTTCGGATGTCGATGCCGACTGCGTTGCCGGCCAGACCGTGCTGCAGACGGCGCGCGCTTCGGGCGTACGAATTCCCGCAGCCTGCGAGTTCGGCCTGTGCGGAACCTGCAAGGTGAAAAAGGTCTCGGGCACAGTCGAGATGAGCCACAATGGCGGTATCCTCGATCACGAGATCGACGACGGTTTTATCCTCGCCTGCTGTTCAAGGCCGCTGTCGGCGCTCGAGATCGAGGCCTGACCGACGGGGTGCGTAAAGCGCGTCGCGTTTGGCCGGGCCTTGTGCGACGCGCTTTAGGTTGTTGTTTTTTATGCATGTCGTTATCGCAAAACCGCTGCACACTTTTGCGCGACATGCATTAAACCCCGTAGCGCTCGGTACGGATGAGGCTTGCCGGAACGCCGGCATCCATCAGCGCCTGAGCGGCGGCCGACACGAAGGCATTCGAGCCGCAGACAAAGGCGAACCTTGGCGGCGCGGGCAGCCGCACCATCGATTGCTCTATCATCGCGGCATCGACCCGCCGCGAATAGTCCGCCGGGCGCCGGGCCGGCTTGCGAATCAGCGTCAACACCAGATCGAAGCCGTCCCGGCGATCGTGGAAGTCGATCAGCTCGTCGCGAAAAATCACCTCGTCCCAGATTCGTGCGGAAAACACCAGCGCCGCGGGCACCGCCGATTTCAGCGCGGCACGATGGCGGATCATCGCCATCAGCGGCACCACGCCGGACCCGCCGCCGACCAGCAGAAGCGGGCCGCCGTCGTTGTCGGACCAGACGAAGTGGCCGCCGAGCGGTCCGCGCAGTTCGACCTCGTCGCCGACCGCCGCGATATCGTGGAAGAACGGCGAGACCTCGCCATCATCGAGCCTTTCGATCGCCAGTTCGATCGTTTCGCCGGCTTCCGGCGCCGAGGCGATGGAGTAGGAGCGACGCGCCTGATAGCCGTCCGGCGCCGTCAGCCTGACATCGACATGCTGCCCGGCACGATAGGCGAAGGGCCGCGACGGCTCGAGGAAAAAGCTGGTGACGCGCGGCGTGCGCTTTTTGATGCGTCGGATGGTGACGGTCTGCCAGGGCGACTGCGCCGCCGGCCCGTCGCTCATGGATCGCCCGTATAGCGCTGCTCGCGCCACGGGTCGCCATAAATGTGATAGCCGCGCAGTTCCCAGAACCCCGGCTCGTCACGCTCGGTGAACTGCAGCCCATTCAGCCATTTGGCCGATTTCCAGAAATAGAGATGCGGAACCAGCAGCCGCGCCGGGCCGCCGTGGTCCGGCGTGATCGGCTTGCCTTCGTAAAGCAGTGCCACCATCGCCTTGCCGTCTGTGAGATCCTTCGTCGGCACGTTGGTGGTGTAGCCGTCGAACGACAGCGCCAGCGTGAAGGGGCTCAGCGGCTCGATGCCGGCATCCGCCAGAATATCGTCGACCAGCACACCCTGCCACGCCGTATCGAACTTGGTCCATGCGGTGACGCAATGGATGTCGCGGGTCATCTTGGTCAAAGGCAGCGCGTTGAACTCTGTCCAGTTCCATTTCTTGATCGGCCGCGGTCCGTGCTTGAGCGTGAACGACCAGTCCTCGGTGCGCACGCGCGGCGTCGGCCCGGCCGACAGCACCGGGAATCCCTGCTCGAGATACTGCCCCGGCGGGATGCGCGCATCCGCATCCGTCGGGGGCTTTCGTCCTGAAGAGAAGCCGCTGGTGACCATCGAGACAATCCGTTTGCTTGAGGTCACCAGTCTTCTCAAAGATGCTCTGGCGGGCAACCAGAATTTTGGCGGACGCCTGGCAGGCAGCCGACCGGACCAACAGCCCCCATCTAGGCGGCGATCGCAGTTTCCAGATGATGTTACGAAGTCGCCCGCTCGCCAGATGCATGGCTGGATCCGAGCCCTTGATGAAGGGAATGGCGCCGACCTGAAACAAAAAACCCGCCTTGCGGCGGGTTGTTGGCGCGATCAGTACCATGCGGAAAACGATAACATAGTTGCCGGCACAAAGCAAGAACAAAGTTGCCGACAGGGATCACGAGCTCGCATTTCTCCCCGCCTCTGCTGCCGGCCAGCGAAGCCTCTTATGCGCCGATCCCGTCTGTCTGCCTGAGATAGCCGCTGGCAATCTCGCGCATCCGTTTGGCGTCGAAGCTCGGGCCGTGGCCGCCGTGGCCGATGCGGATCGGCAGATTGAGCAGCCGCTGCATCGTCCGGCGATAGGCCGGTCGGTCGGAGTCCGGCAGGTCGTCGATCAGCATGGCGTCGTAGATGGCGTCGCCGGCGAAGAACAGGCCATCGACCTCGTCGAACAGCGCGATCGAATCGGGCGAATGGCCGGGCAGATGCAGCACGCGGAATTGCCGGTCGCCGAGGTCGACCAGATCGCCCTCGTCAAGTGTTCGCGTCAGCGGCGCCGGCAAAATCTTGTAATCGGCTGCTTTCCAGCCGGGCGCCGGCAGCTTCGAAACGGCGCCGTCGAGATCGTGGAACATGTGGGCGTAGGTGACGGCGTCGTCCATGATGTCGAAATGCGCGGCACTCATCCTCGGCCCGGTCCGCAGCGGGAATTCGTGCAGCGAGCCGACATGGTCGAGATGGATATGGGTGGCGACGACGAGCAGCGGCTTGCCGGCCGGCGTGTCAATCTCCGGCGCCAGCGGGCAAATCCCCATGCCGGTGTCGACAAGCAGGTCGACGTCGCGGCCGCGCAGATGCCAGATGTTGGCGCGCACGAAATCATGCACGAACGGCTCGGAGAGCATCGTCGTATCGGCGTCGATGACGGTCTTGCTGAACCAGTCAAGCATCACGAGATTTCCGGCATCAGAAGCGAGCCGGCATCAGACGAACGGTTTTCCAACCTGGTATTTTTCGGGAACCAGTCGCTTCAGATAGGCCATTCCTGCATCGGAGAGCTGGTTGACCTCAGGCAGCATGAAATCGTCGGGCATGTGGCGGGTCTTGCCGGCAACGTTTTTCAGCGGCACCTTCTTCAGCACGGTTTTCTGGCCGTCGTATTGCAGCGCCACCGAGCCGCCGCCTTGCTCAGCCACCGTAACGGCGAAGACGCCGGCATCGAAGGCTTCCTGCGCATCGACGGCGTTGATGGCGCCGACATAGCCGCGCGGCATGTAGCCGAGCGCATCGACGCGCGCCCGCTTGCCCGGCAATCCTTCGGCCAGCGCACGCTCGAGGGCGGCCGGCAGGTCGCTGCCCGACAGCTTGACGTTGCCATGGGCATCGCGCTCCAGTTTCTCCGGCGGGACAAGGCTTTCGACCAGCGCCTTGCCGTCGGCGGTGCTGACGCCTTCGGACACGGCAACGATGCAGCGCTTGTGGCGGTCGAGCGTGGCGCGAACATCGTCGATGAAGGCCGCAGCCGAGAACGGACGCTCCGGCACGTAAACGAGATGCGGGCCGCTGTCGGGGTCAAGCTGCCATGCGGCGGCGGCGGCGGTGAGAAAGCCGGCATGCCGCCCCATGACGATGCCGACATAGATACCCGGCAGAGCGCGGAAGTCGAGGTCGACCGAGAGGAAGGCGCCGGCGACGAACTCGGCTGCCGAAATGAAGCCGGGCGTGTGGTCGTTCTCCTCGAGATCGTTGTCGATGGTTTTCGGCGCATGAACGAAAGCCATCTTGCCGCCGGCGGCGTCGGTCAGGATCTGCTGGGTGCCCGACGTGTCGTTGCCGCCGATATAGATGAACGCGTCGGCGCCGGCCTTCTTCAGGCCATTGAGGATGATCTCGCAATAGGCCTCATCCGGCTTATCGCGCGTCGAGCCAAGCGCGGCGCTCGGCGTTGCTCCAATCAGCCGCAGCCGGTCATCGGCGATGGCTGAGAGATCGACATAGTTGCCGTCACGGATGCCGCGCACGCCATGGATCGAGCCTAAAACCTTGGCGCCGGGATGGCGCTTGCGGATCTCGAGCACGGCGCCCACCATCGTCTGGTTGATGACGGCAGTCGGGCCGCCGCCTTGCGCGATCACAAAAGTTCCGGACATTGTTCACTTCTCTCGAGCAGTGGAATTGCAGGCACATTCGCCTGTCTTGCGAGATCACGCAACGGGAGAGTCGAGCGGCCGCCACGGCCGCTATGAATTCAGAAGATGACCGGGAGTTCAGACGACGACGACCGGGTTCTTCCTGGAGACGCGGCTGTAGAGGTCGATGATATCCTGGTTGATCAGGCGAACGCAGCCCGACGACATCGCCTGGCCGATGCTCCACCATTCGGGCGAACCGTGGATGCGGTAGCCGGTGTCCTGGCCGTTCTGATAGATGTACAGCGCGCGCGCGCCGAGCGGGTTGTCGAGGCCGCCGGGCTGCCCGGCCTGCCATTTCACCAGTTCCGGCTTTCGCGTGATCATCTCGGCCGGCGGCGTCCAGGTCGGCCATTCCTTGCCGTACTGGATGTTGGCGCGGCCGGACCAGCGGAAGCCTTCCTTGCCGATGCCGACGCCGTAACGGATCGCGTCACCGCCGGGCTGCACCAGATAGAGCAGCCGCTCCTGCGAATGGACGACGATGGTGCCGGGCTGCTCGCCGGTCGGGTCGACGACGATCTGGCGACGGAACTCCGGCTTGACCTTGAGATAGGGCACTTCCGGCAGCGTGAAGCCGCCGTCGGTGACGGAGGCATACATCACACCAGGGCTGGTTATGTTCTTGTCGACGCTGATGCTCGGGCGAACGGGGGTGATCGCGCCGGTGGTGACGCCGTCGAGTTGCAGCGCCGACAGGTCGAGCGTCTGGCTGCAGCCGGCAACGCCGAGCAGCGCCAGCGCACCGGCGCCGGACAACACCGCGCGGCGGGAAAGCTGGATTTCGGAAATTTCGATTTCGTCGCCATTATACGGCGGCGTCAGACCTTGCGGCAACTCACGCATTTACCCAAACCCTACGCTGTCGGCGGGAGACACGGTCCGGCCGAATAGAGGGCATTTTCACCGATCATGGTTGAAAAAGCGTGAAGAACTGTTGCCCGACCTTAACTTCCTGGCCGAGCCGTCGTGTGCCGTATATTTTCGATGTCGCCCCTTTACATCTTTGCGAGCCCAAGGATTTATCCTTTTCTTTGAGCTCAAGGAGACGAACATGTCCTTCGAAAACTGGGCCGCCTTTGCCGCCGCCTCGACGATCCTTCTTGTCATTCCCGGCCCGACCATCCTTCTGGTGGTGTCCTATGCACTGGGCCAGGGCTGGCGCACCGCGTTGCCAATGGCGGTTGGCGTGGCGTTCGGCGATTTCACGGCGATGACGCTGTCGATGCTGGGCATCGGCGCGCTGCTGGCGGCGTCGGCCACCGTGTTCACGCTGTTGAAGGTGGTCGGCGCCGGTTATCTAATCTATCTCGGCATAAAGCTGTTTCGCGCCGGTGGCACGCTCAAGGCCGAGCCGCGCCTAGACGCGGTGTCGTCGGCCAAGATGATGGCGCATGCCTGGCTGGTCACCGCGCTCAACCCGAAAAGCATCACCTTCTTCGTCGCCTTCCTGCCGCAGTTCCTCGACCGGCACGCGGATTTCTGGACGCAGATGCTGATCTTCGAAACGACCTTCCTGGCGCTCGCCTTCGCCAATGCCCTCGGCTATGCGCTGATCGCGGCAAGGGCGCGCAACGTCGTGCGTAATCCCCTGGCGATCCGCATCTTCAACCGCACCGGCGGCACACTGCTGGTCGGCGCCGGCATCGCCACGGTGGCGATGCGCTCGGGCAATTGAGGACCATGACATGGCAGTCAGGGATGCATTCGGCCTGACATTTTCGGGTGCGACCGAGGCCGCGTTCTCCTCCTACAGCCAGGCTGTGCGCGAACTGCAATGCTTCATCGGCGATCCGGTCGGCTCGGTCGACCGCGCCATCGCCGCGGATCCCGGCTTCGTCATGGCGCATGTGTTCAAGGGCTATCTTTTCGGCCTCGCCACCGAGCGCGAGGCGACAGCCGTGGCCAGGACATGCCACGAGGCAGCACTGCCGCTTGCCGCGACGGCGCGCGAACAGGCGCATGTCACAGCACTCGGCCATCTTGCCGCAGGACGCTGGCATGAAGCCGCCCGTCTGCTCGAGGATATCGCCATCGAGTTTCCGCTCGATGCGCTAGCGCTGCAGACCGGGCACCAGATCGATTTCTTCACCGGCAATGCCCGCATGCTGCGCGACCGCATCGGCCGCGCGCTGCCGTCCTGGCAGAGCGGCATGCCGGGCTACCACGCCATACTCGGCATGCAGGCGTTCGGGCTGGAGGAAATGGGCGACTATGCGCGCGCCGAAAAGCTTGGCCGCATGGCAGTCGACATCGAGCCGCGCGACGGTTGGGCGCAGCACGCCGTCGCCCATGTCATGGAAATGCAGAGCCGGCAAAGGACGGCATCGCTTGGATGCGCGCCAACCCCGAGGCGTGGACGAAGGAAAGCTTCCTGCAAGTGCACAATTGGTGGCATCTGGCGCTGTTCCACTATGATCTCGACGAGGCCGGCCAGGTGCTGGCGCTCTATGACGGCCCGATTTTTGGCGAGCGCTCGACGCTGGCGCTCAACATGGTCGACGCTTCGGCGATCCTGTGGCGGCTGCATCTCGGCGGCGTCGATGTCGGCGACCGCTGGGCAGCACTTGCCGCCAACTGGGCCAAGGCCAGCGCGGGCAACTATGCCTTCAACGATGCCCACGCAATGATGGCCTTTGTCGGCGCTGGCCAAGAAGCGCCGGCCCGCACCTTGCTCGAGGCGCAGCGCGAGGCCATGCGCGGAAACGACGACAACGCCGCCTTCACGCGAGACGTCGGCCATCCGCTGACGCTCGCCATCAAGGCATTCGGCGACGGCAATTATGCCGAGACGGTGCGTCTGATACGCCCCATCCGGGCGATCGCCCACCGCTTCGGCGGCAGCCACGCGCAGCGCGACGTCATCGACCTGACGCTGATCGAGGCGGCGCTGCGGTCCGGTGACCATCCGTTGGCAAGGGCGCTTGCCACGGAACGCGCGCTGGCGCGGCCGGACAGCCCGCTGTCGGCGCTGTTTTCGCGACGCGCTGCCGATTTGTCGGAGAATTGACCGGAGGCGGATCTTGTCTTAAAAACTGCCAGTCAGATTTTTTCGAGATCCGAAAAAATTAATGGCATTGGGAGGATACTATGTATCTCGGCCTCGATCTGGGCACGTCGGGCGTCAAGGCGCTTTTGATCGATGCCGGGCAGACCGTCATCGGCTCCTGCCACGCGTCGCTCGACGTGTCGCGGCCGCATCCCGGCTGGTCCGAGCAAAACCCCGCCGACTGGATCCGCGCCTGCGAGGAAGCGATCGCCGAGCTGAAGGCTTCCTATTCAGGACAGCTCGCCGCCGTCAAAGGCATCGGCCTGTCCGGCCAGATGCACGGCGCCACCTTGCTTGATGCCAGCGACCAGGTGCTGCGCCCCTGCATCCTGTGGAACGACACGCGCAGCCATGCCGAGGCGGCCAAGCTCGACGCCGATCCGCGCTTTCGCAAACTCACCGGCAACATCGTCTTCCCCGGGTTCACCGCGCCGAAGCTGGTCTGGGTGAAAAATAACGAGCCGGATGTTTTCGCCAAAGTGGCAAAGGTCTTGCTGCCGAAGGATTTCCTGCGGCTCTGGCTTTCCGGCGAGCATATTTCGGAAATGTCCGACTCGGCCGGCACGTCCTGGCTCGATGTCGGCAAGCGAGGCTGGTCATCCGACCTGCTTTCCGCCACGTCGCTCGATGAGAACCAGATGCCGTCGCTGGTCGAAGGCAATGAAAAGGCCGGCACCTTGCGCAGCGAACTGGCCTCGAAATGGGGGATGCAGGCCGGCATCCCGATCGCCGGCGGCGCCGGCGACAATGCAGCCTCGGCCTGCGGCATGGGCACGGTCGCAGCCGGCCAGGCCTTCGTCTCGCTTGGCACGTCAGGCGTGCTGTTCGCTGCCAATGCGTCCTATCTGCCAAACCCGGAAAGCGCGGTGCATACGTTCTGCCACGCGCTGCCCGACACCTGGCACCAGATGGGCGTCATCCTGTCGGCAACCGATTCGCTCAACTGGTTGTCGGAGATTTCTGGAAAAGGCCCCGGCGACCTGACCGCCGAGCTCGGCGATACGCTGAAGGCGCCGACCGGCGTGTCCTTCCTGCCCTATCTCTCAGGCGAGCGTACGCCCCACAATGATTCGGCCATTCGCGGCTCATTTACCGGTCTTGCACATGAAACCGGCCGCACCGTGTTGACCCAGGCCGTGCTGGAGGGCGTGGCTTTCGCCTTCCGCGACAGCCTCGAAGCCCTGGCCAAGGCCGGCACGGAGCTGACGCGGGTGACGGCGATCGGCGGCGGCTCGCGCTCGCGCTACTGGCTGAAGGCAATCGCCACCGCGCTCGGCCTGCCGGTCGACATCCCCGCCGACGGCGATTTCGGCGCAGCCTTCGGTGCGGCCCGACTCGGCATGATCGCGGCGACAGGTGCCGATCCGCTCAGAGTATGTACGGCGCCGGCAACCGACGCCACCATTGAACCGGTCGCCGCACTAAGCGAGGCCTATGCGGAGGCCTATCAGCGCTACCGCTTGCTTTATCCGGCCATCAAGGTCGCCACGGCGTGAGTGGTTTCCCACCCCCGCCGCGGCCTGAGTCACTGTGCCGGAAGCTTATCGAGAAAGCCGATGACGCTTTTCAGGCGACCATTCTCGATGACACCGATGTCGGTGCCTTCGATGACGGAATCAGTGCCTTCCGGCCCGAGATTCCACGAGAAGCGGATCGTGTCGCCAAAGCCGTCCGGCTTGCCCTTCAGCGAGAACCGGAAGCCGGCAAAACGCTGCTGAACGCCGTCGATCAGTGCGGCGACGCCATCATGGCCGTCGCCCTGCATGATCGGATCGCGGTAGCTGACGTCCTCGGTGAAGGTCGCCTTGAGCAAGGCTGCCCGGCGCCCGGCGTCGCTCTCGTTCCAGGCAGTGATGTAATTTTCGGCGATCGTGTTGAGGTCGGTCATGGTCTGTCTCCTTTGTTGAGTGGCTTTGACATGACCGTTTTCATCCAGCGCCAGCGCGAAACCAATTACGCCTGAGGTAATCAGGACAGAACCATGCGAGAGGGCAGACAATCATGACCAGCGGCTTTTTCGGCGACATCCAGAAGATCAAATACGAGGGACCGGATTCGACCAATCCGCTCGCCTATCGGTTCTACAATCCCGATGAGGTTGTGGCCGGCAAGCGGCTGGAAGACCATCTGCGCTTTGCCGTCGCCTACTGGCATTCCTTCGCCTGGCCGGGCGGTGATCCGTTCGGCGGCCAGACCTTTGACCGGCCGTGGTTTGCCAAGGCCGGCGGCACCGATACGATGGAACTGGCCAAGCTCAAGGCCGATGTCGCCTTCGAGATGTTTGCGCTGCTTGGCGCCCCCTACTTCTGCTTCCACGACGCCGATGTGCGGCCGGAAGGAAAAGATTTTTCCGAAAGTGCCGCGCGCCTCGACGAGATATCAGATTACTTTGCGTCGAAGATGAAGCAGACCGGGGTCAAGCTGCTTTGGGGCACGGCCAACCTGTTCTCCAACCGCCGCTTCATGTCGGGCGCCGCCACCAATCCCGACCCGGACGTCTTCGCCTATGCGGCAGCAACGGTAAAACACTGCATCGACGTCACCAAACGGCTGAAGGGCGAGAACTATGTGCTGTGGGGCGGCCGCGAGGGCTATGAGACCCTGCTCAACACCGACCTTGCCCGCGAGCAGGAGCAGGCCGGCCGCTTCCTCAACCTGGTCGTCGACTACAAGCACCGCATCGGCTTCAAGGGCACCATCCTGATCGAGCCGAAGCCGCAGGAGCCGACAAAACACCAGTATGACTATGATGTCGCCACCGTCTACGGCTTCCTGAAGCGCTTCGGGCTGGAGAAGGAGGTTAAGCTCAATATCGAGCAGGGCCATGCCATCCTGGCCGGCCATTCCTTCGAGCATGAATTGGCGCTGGCCAATGCGCTCGGCATTTTCGGCTCGATCGACATGAATCGCAACGACTACCAGTCGGGCTGGGACACCGACCAGTTCCCCAACAATGTGCCGGAGATGGCGCTGGCCTACTACCAGGTCCTGCAGGCCGGCGGCTTCAAGAGCGGCGGCACCAATTTCGACGCCAAGCTGCGCCGGCAATCGCTCGATCCGCAGGATCTGCTGATTGGCCATATCGGCGGCATGGATTGCTGTGCCCGCGGCCTCAAGGCCGCCGCGCGCATGGTCGAGGACAAGGCGCTGTCCGCCTCGCTGGCCGAGCGCTATGCCGGCTGGAACTCGGCCGAGGCCAAGGCGATGCTTGCCGGCAAGCGGACGCTGGAGGAGATCACCGAACGCGTCGTCAAGAACAAGATCGAGCCGCAGCCGAGATCCGGCCGCCAGGAACTGCTGGAGAATATCGTCAACCGGTACGTCTGAGGTGTCGGACCGGCGGGTCTCCTGATAGACCCACCGGACCGGAACAGCTTTGCGCGAGGGCGGAACCGACGACAAGGTTTTGCCTCGCGCCGCCCCTCAATCGCCTCGCTCTTGCCTTCAAACAGCCGTCACGAATCTTGTATATGTGGTTCGTGGCGGAAACAGAAAGAAGGAGGCGAAACGATATGCAGCACGAACGCGAAATCGACGCCCTGCTCTCATCTGGCGAGGCCGGATCGATCATCGACCGGCTCATGGCGCTGCCGCATCCGAAGCATGGTGCGCGGAGTGCAAACGAATGGGATCGCGCGGTCGCCAGCCGCTTCGAGACCCATCTTGCGAGACAGATGCGCTCGCATATCGACGGCAAAAGCGGCCGCCAGGATGCTGCCTAATCCACCTTTGTCTATGCATGTCGTCACCCCAAAACCGCTACGCACTTTTGGGCGACATGCACTATCCCCTGCGCAGCCTGACCGGCGCTTCGCCGAAAGCTCTTGAAAACGCCCTGGAAAATGCCGCGGCGGACGAAAACCCCGTTCGCCCGGCAATATCGGCCATGGCCACGCGCGTGTCGACCACCAGCCGGCGCGCCGCACCCAGCCGCAGCCTGAGATAATAAGCGCCCGGCGTCTCGCCGATCGACTTGCGAAAGATGCTTTCCAGCGTTCGCGCCGTCACCCCGGCACGCTTCGCTACAGCAGCGATGGTCAAGGGTTGGTCGACATGGGCTTCCATCAGCCGGATGGCTTGCGCCAGCCGCGGATCGTAGCCGTCGAAGCGGCCGAGCGAGACCAGCGGCTGCGCGTCGGTCGCCGCCCGCGCCTGGTCGTAGATGAAGACGCTTGCCACGTCGAGCGCGACGGCCATGCCGAGCCGCGTGCGGATCAGATGCAGCATCAGGTCGAAGGTCGGCGAAGCGCCGCCGGAGGTGAAGACCGGCCCGTCGATGACATAGCGGTCGGGGCGGACATCGACGCCTGGAAAGGCCGAGGAAAAATCCTCCATGTCCTCCCAATGCGTGGTGGCGCTGCGCCCTTCCAGCAGGCCGGCGCGGGCCACCAGCCAAGTGCCGGCCTCGACGCCGCCGCAGGCGCGTGCGGCGCGTGCCGCCCGGCGCAGGCCGGAAAGCAGTGCCGACGTGGCATAGTTCTGCGTGCCGAAGCCAGCGACCACGACAAGCATGTCGGTCGTATCCGCCGCGTCGAAGCGGCCGCTGACCGCAACCGGCAGGCCACATGTGGTGCCCGGCGCTTCGCCGGGCACCGAAACCAGCCTGAAATCGAATAGCGTCTCGCCGGCAATACGGTTGGCGGCGCGCAGCGGATCCACGGCCGATGCCACGCACATGATAGAAGACCCGGAAAACACCAGCAGCGTCACCTTGAGCGGCGAGCGCTCGGCGCAAAAGATCGACGGTTTTTCGCTTTTCATCATATGGTCTTCGTAAAACGCAAAACAGTTTCCGGCAAGTCAGGCATTGTTGCCGTCTGGTCGATCGGGCCCATGTTTGATTGAGCCGTGTTGGTCGGGACCGTCTGTGCCGATTGGGAGGAAAATCCATGCCGCTTGCAATGAACCGTGAGGTTTTCATTACCTGTGCCGTGACCGGGTCCGGCAGCTCGCAGGACCGTAGCCCGCATGTGCCGCGTTCGCCCAAGCAGATTGCCGATTCGGCCATCGATGCGGCAAAGGCGGGTGCGGCGATCGTCCACTGCCATGTGCGCGACCCCGAAACCGGCAAGCCGCGCCGCGACGTGCACCTTTATCGCGAGGTAACCGAGCGCATCCGCGCGGCAGACGTCGACGTGGTGCTGAACCTGACCGCCGGCATGGGTGGAGACATGGTGTTCGGTTCGCCGGAAAACCCGCTGCCGCTCAACGAAAAAGGCACCGACATGGGCAGCGCCACCAACCGCGTGGAGCATGTGCGCCAGTGCCTGCCGGAAATCTGCACGCTCGACTGCGGCACCATGAATTTCGCCGAGGCCGATTATGTCATGACCAACACGCCCGGCATGCTGCGCGCGATGGGCGGCATGATGACGGCGCTCGGTGTCAAGCCGGAGATCGAGGCCTTCGACACCGGGCATCTCTGGTTTGCCAAGCAGCTTGTCGAGGAAAAGGTGCTGGATGCGGATGCTCTCGTGCAATTGTGCATGGGCGTGCCATGGGGGGCGCCTGACGATCTCAACACCTTCATGGCTATGGTCAACAATGTGCCGTCGAGCTGGACCTGGTCTGCGTTTTCCATCGGCCGCAACCAGATGGCCTATGCCGCCGCCGCGGTGCTGGCCGGCGGCAATGTCCGCGTCGGGCTCGAGGACAATCTCTGGCTCGACAAGGGCGTGCTGGCGACCAATGCGCAGCTGGTCGAGCGGGCGGTCAGCATCGTGTCGAACATGGGCGCAAGGGTCATCGGCCCGGATGAGGTGCGCAAGAAGCTCAATCTGACGAAGCGCGCGCCGCTTTGAGAAGGGATCCGGTTGGGAGGAGCCGTCGATGAAGACCGTGAAATTCACCGCCATGAAGGACGGCGACCGCGAGGACTACGCCTTCCTCACCGAGCACGAGATCGACTATGCGGCGAAGACCGGCGAACGGCTGCTCGACGCGCTTGTCCAGCTCGACGAAGGCCTGTCCGGCTATAAGATCACCCGGCTCGGCCATTCGCTGCAGGCGGCAACGCGCGCATGGCGCGACGGCGCCGATACGGACTGGATCGCCTGCGCGCTGCTGCACGACATCGGCGACATCTACGCACCCTACAATCACGACGAATATGCAGCTTCGATCCTGAAACCTTTCGTGCGCGAACAATGCACCTGGGTGGTGGAAAAGCACGGTGATTTCCAGCGCCTTTATTACGCCCACCATCTCGGCGGCAATCCCCATGCGCGCGACCGTTTCGCCGGCCATCCCTATTTCGACGATTGCGACCAGTTCTGCGAGCGCTGGGACCAGTCGAGCTTCGATCCGGATTACGACACGTTGCCGATCGATTTCTTCCGGCCTTTCGTGCTCGAAGTGTTTGCGCGCAGGGCCTATGACCCCACCGTGATCCGCGCCGGCGAGCGCGTGCCTCTCATCGACCTGGAGGTAGCCAGGACAAGAACCGGAGCCTCCGCATGAGCATCATCACCAAGGCGGCTGCCATCGGCGGCGGCGTCATCGGCGCCGGCTGGGTGGCGCGGCTGCTCTTGAACGGCATCGACGTGTCGATTTTCGACCCCGACCCCGAAGCCGCGCGCAAGGTCGGCGAAGTGATGAAAGGCGCGCGCCGCGCCTACAAGCAGATGCTGCCCGACGGCCTCCCAAAAGAGGGCAAACTGACCTTTGCCAAGACCATCGCCGACGCCGTCGCCGATGCCGATTTCATCCAGGAAAGCGTGCCTGAAAGACTCGACCTGAAACATCGCGTGCTGGCCGAGATCGACCTTTATGCGCCGGCCAATGCCATCGTCGGCTCCTCGACCTCCGGCATCAAGCCGACCGACATGCAGGTCGCGATGAAGAAGCATCCGGAGCGGCTGGTCGTCGGCCATCCGTTCAACCCGGTCTACCTCCTGCCGCTGGTCGAGATCGTCGGCGGCGAGCAGACCTTTCCCGAGGCGATCGAAGTCGCCAAGGAGATGTACGCCTCGATCGGCATGAAGCCGGTGGTGATCCGCAAGGAGATCGAGGCGTTTGTCGGAGACCGCCTGCTGGAGGCGGCATGGCGCGAGGCGCTGTGGCTGATCAAGGACGGCATCTGCACGGTCGAGGAACTCGACGACATCATGCGCTATGGCTTCGGCCTGCGCTGGGCGCAGATGGGCATGTTCCAGGTCTACCGCGTCGCCGGCGGCGAGGCCGGCATGCGCCACTTCATGGCGCAGTTCGGGCCGTGCCTGAAATGGCCATGGACCAAGCTGATGGATGTGCCGGAATTCAACGACGAGCTGGTCGACCTGATCGCCACCCAGTCGGACGACCAGGCGCATGGGCTGTCGATCCGCGAGCTCGAAAAGATCCGCGACGACAATCTGGTCGCGATCATGGAGGCGCTGTCGAAGCAGAACAAAGGCAAGGGCTGGGGCGCCGGCGCCTTGCACAAGGATTATACCAAGCAACTCGCCAAGCTTGCGGCAAAAAAGCCCACCGCCTCCAAGGCGGCCGAAAAGGCCAAGGCTGAAAAGCCGAAGAAAAAGAAGAAAGGCTGAGACCATGGATTTTGGGCTCTCCGAGGAACAGAAACTGATCGTCGAGACGACGCGCGCCTTCGTCGAGAATGAGCTTTACCCGCATGAGCGCGAGGTCGAGCGCACCGGCGTGCTGCGCCGCGAGCTGATCGAGGAGATCAAGGCCAAGGCGATCGCAGCCGGCCTCTATGCCGCCAACATGCCTACTGAAGTCGGTGGCGCCGGGCTCGATACGGTGACCTGGCTGCTTTACGAAAAGGAGCTCGGCCGCGCCAATTACGCGCTGCATTGGACCTGCGTGGCGCGGCCTTCCAACATCCTTCTGGCCGGCACGCCGGAGCAGCGCGAGAAATACCTCTATCCCTGCATTCGCGGCGAGAAATGGGATTGCCTGGCGATGACCGAGCCGGGCGCCGGTTCCGATCTGCGCGGCATGAAGGCGACCGCGGTGCAGGACGGCGACGACTGGGTGCTGAACGGCACCAAGCATTTCATCAGCCATGCCGACCTTGCCGATTTCGCGATTTGTTTCATGGCTTCGGGCGAAGAGGAGTCGCCGGGCGGCAAGCGCAAGAAGATCACCGCTTTCTTTGTCGACAAGGGCACCAAGGGTTTTATGGTGCGTGACGGCTACCGCAACGTCTCGCATCGCGGCTACACCAACGCCATCCTTGAATTCGACGATTGCCGGCTGCCCGGAGCCCAAGTGCTCGGCGAAGTACACAAGGGTTTCGACGTTGCCAATTCGTGGCTTGGCGCAACCCGCCTGCAGGTCGGCGCCACCTGTCTCGGCCGGGCCGAGCGGGCGCTTGGCCATGCCATCGAGTACGCCGCGCAGCGCCAGCAATTCGGCCAGCAGATCGGCAAGTTCCAGGGTGTGTCGTTCAAGCTCGCCGACATGGCGACCGAATTGAAGGCTGCCGATTTGATGGTGTTCGAAGCCGGCTGGAAGTACGATCAGGGCACCGTCACCGATCAGGACATGGCCATGGCCAAGCTGAAGGCCACCGAAATGCTTGCCTTCGTCGCCGACGAGGCAATCCAGATCCATGGCGGCATGGGGCTGATGGACGACCTGCCGCTTGAACGCATCTGGCGCGACGCCCGTGTCGAGCGCATCTGGGAAGGCACTTCGGAAATCCAGCGCCACATTATTTCGCGGGCGCTGCTGCGCCCGTTCGGAGCCTGATCAATGCACAGACTTGAACGTCTCCTGCGTCCACGCTCCATTGCAGTCTTCGGCGGCGCGCAGGCGGCTGCCGTCGTCGCGCAATCGATCAAGATGGGTTTTGCCGGCGAGATCTGGCCGGTGCACCCGAGCAAAGACGAAGTCGCCGGCCGCAAGGCCTACCGTTCGGTAGCCGATCTACCCGGCGCCCCCGACGCCGCCTTTGTCGGCGTCAACCGGCATTTGACCATCGAGGTGGTCAAGGCGCTGGCCGAACGCGGCGCCGGCGGCGCCGTCTGCTTTGCCGCCGGCTACCTCGAAACCGAGGCCTATGACGAGCATGGCGAGCGGCTGCAGGCCGAACTGGTCGCCGCGGCGGGCCGGATGCCGATCATCGGGCCGAACTGCTACGGCCTGATCAACTATGCCGACGGCGCGCTTTTGTGGCCCGACCAGCATGGCGGCATCAGGCTTGCCGAGGGCGGCCGCGGCGTTGCCATCATCACACAGTCGTCCAACATCGCCATCAACATGACGATGCAGAAGCGCGGCCTGCCGATCGCCTTTCTGATGACCGCCGGCAACCAGGCACAGACCGGCCTTTCCGAAATGGCGCTCGGCCTGATCGAGGACGATCGCGTCACTTCGCTCGGCCTGCACATCGAGGCCTTCGATGCGGTAGCCGGCTTTGAAAAACTAGCGGCGCGGGCGCGTGAGTTGAAGAAACCGATCATCGCCATGAAGGTCGGCCGCTCCGAGCAGGCGCGGCAAGCGACCGTCTCGCACACGGCATCGCTGGCCGGGTCGGATGCCGCCTCGGGCGCCTTCCTGAGGCGGCTGGGCATCGCCCGCGTCGATTCCATCCCGGCCTTCATCGAGGCGCTTAAGTTGCTGCACGTCACCGGCCCCCTGCCCGGCTACCGGCTGTCGTCGATGAGCTGTTCGGGCGGCGAAGCGTCCGTCATGGCCGACAGCGCCGAAAGCCGCTGGGTGAATTTCCCGGCGCTGACCGACACGCACCGCGCCCACGTCAAATCGACGCTCGGGCCGCTGGTTGCGGTGGCCAACCCACTCGACTACCACACCTTCATCTGGAACAACGAGCCGGCGATGACCGCCACCTTCACCGCCATGGTGTCGGGCGGTTTCGACCTCAACATGCTGGTGCTCGATTTCCCGCGTCCCGACCGCTGCTCGGACACCGACTGGTGGACGACCCTGCGCGCCTTCGAATCGGCGCTGAAGACCAACAAGGCGCAGGGCGCGATCGTGTCCTCGCTGCCAGAGAACCTGCCCGAGGAATACACCGCTGGGCTGATGGCACGCGGCATGGTGCCTCTGTTCGGCATTTCCGAAGCCATGGAAGCCGCCCAGGCGGCAGCCTTCATCGGCTGGGCCTGGCGCGAGCCGCAGGCGCAGCCGATCGACACCTCCGCTTCCGGGGCGCCTGCCGGCGACCATGTCACGCCTGATGAGGCCGAGGCGAAAGCGCGGCTGATCGAGGCCGGGCTCCCCGTGCCCAGAGGCGAACGCGCCGGCAATGCGGTCGAGGCGGTCATCTCCTCGATGGCGCTTGGTTTTCCGGTTGCGCTGAAGGCTTTGGGCGTCACCCACAAATCCGAGCTTGGCGCGGTGCGGCTCAACCTCAGGGATGCCGAATCCGTCAGCACCGCGGCCCATGATCTCGATGCGCTCGGCACCGGCCTCTATGTCGAGCGCATGGTGCGCGACGGCGTCGCCGAGCTGCTCGTCGGCTTCACCCGCGACCCGATGTTCGGCGCGGTGATGACGCTCGGCACCGGTGGCGTGCTGGTCGAACTGCTGCGCGACAGCGTCACGCTGATGCTGCCTGCGACGCGCGACGACATCGAGGCGACGTTGCGCGGGCTCAAATTGTTCCCGCTGCTCGAAGGCTATCGCGGCCGGCCCAAGGCCGATGTCGCGGCGGCCATCGAGGCCATCGCGGGAATTGCCGCCTTCGTGCAGCAGAATGCCGGCGAGATCGAAGAACTCGATATCAACCCACTGATCGTTTGCGCGCAAGGCAAAGGCGCCTGGATCGCCGACGCGCTGCTGGTGCTTGGGGAGAAAAAGAATGTCTGACGTCATCACCACCCGCCGCGAGGGCACGATCCTCGAAGTCACGCTCGATCGGCCCAAGGCCAATGCCATCGACCTGAAAACCTCGCGGCTGATGGGCGAAGCGTTCAAGGCGTTCCGCGACGATCCGGATCTGCGGGTCGCCATCGTCAAGACTGCCGGCGACAAGTTCTTCTGCGCCGGCTGGGACCTCAAGGCCGCGGCCGGCGGCGATGCGGTCGACGGCGACTATGGCGTCGGCGGCTTCGGCGGACTGCAGGAATTGCGCGATCTCAACAAGCCGGTCATCGCCTGCGTCAACGGCATGGCAGTCGGCGGCGGCTTCGAGCTGGCGCTGTCCTGCGACCTCATCTACGCGTCGGATCATTCTTCCTTCGCGCTGCCCGAAATCCGTGCCGGCACGCTGGCTGACGCGGCAACGATCAAACTGCCGAAGCGCATCCCTTATCACGTCGCCATGGACCTTTTGCTCACCGGCCGCTGGATGGATGTCGCCGAGGCGCACCGCTGGGGCCTAGTCAATGAGGTGCTGCCGAAGGACAGGCTGGAGGACCGGGTTTGGGAGATCGCCCGGCTGCTGGCCGGCGGGCCGCCGCTGGTCTTCGCAGCAATCAAGGAGACGGCGCGGGTCGCCGAATCGCTCACCTTCCAGGACGCGATGAACCGGGTGACGCGGCGTCAGTTGCCGACGGTTGACGCACTGTACGGCTCGGAGGACAATCTCGAGGGCTTTCGCGCCTTTGCTGAGAAGCGCGAGCCGATATGGAAGGGGAAGTGACACTGCTGAGATGATGGCGTTCCTTCACACCCCCCTCTGCCCTGCCGGGCATCTCCCCCTCAAGGGGGGAGATCGGATGTCGCTTCGATTTTCGCCAATCTCCAACGTTGCAAGATGGGCTGCAAGGTCGAAGCTGCCAATCTCCCCCCTTGAGGGGGAGATGTCCGGCAGGACAGAGGGGGGTGCCTGGGCTCAACCTTGGCAGCTTGTCCAGCACTCATGACAGACTACATAACCCTGATCGACGCCGAGACCTGGGCCTTCATCGAGCGGACCAACTCCTACTATCCGCCAGATACGATCGACTACACGATCGATCAGCAGCGCGACATCTACGACCGCATGTGCCGTGAATTCTCTGTCGGCCACCCAGACAACGTTACGGCGGAAACCACCGCCATTGTCACGCCCTCGCATCCCATCCCGATCCGCATCTATCGCATCCCGGCGCCGGAAGCGGCGGCGATGGTGCTTTATTTCCATGGCGGCGGTTTTATCCTCGGCGGGCTCGACAGCCATGACGACGTCTGCGCCGAGGTTTGCGCCCGCACCGGCTATGAAGTGGTTTCGGTCGACTACCGGCTGGCGCCGGAACATCTTCATCCGGCCGCCTTCGACGATGCCATCAGCGCCTTCGAATGGGCGGCGACGACTTACAAGCGCCCGATCCTGCTTTGCGGCGACAGCGCCGGCGGCAATCTCGCCGCTGCGGTCAGCCACGCAACGCGCGGCCATGCACGAAAGCCGATCGGCCAGGTGCTGATCTATCCCGGCCTTGGCGGCGACCGCTCGCAAGGCTCTTACGTGACCCATGCCGAGGCGCCGATGCTGACCGTGCGCGACCTCGATTTCTACACGAATATCAGGACCGGCGGCGAAGACCGCACCGGCGACCTCACGCTGTCGCCGCTGGCCGACGCCGATTTTGCCAATCTGCCGCCGACCGTGCTGATCACCGCGCAATGCGACCCGCTGTCGTCGGACGGCGAGGCGTATCGCGACCGCGTCGTCGCGGCGGACGGCCACGGCTACTGGTTCGAAGAGCCGGGACTGGTGCATGGTTATCTCAGGGCCCGACACACGGTCGGTCGTGCGCGCTCGAGTTTTGCCCGGATCGTCGACGCGGTGTCGGCTCTGGGACGGGGCGAATGGATCTGGTGAGGGATAGCCATCCAAGTTTCACGCTGCTCCACGCGCGGCCGCCCGGCCGGCGCTGCGGCCGGAAAAAATGCAGCCGCCAAGAAACGTGCCTTCCAGCGCGGCGTACCATGAGCGAATCGACAAGGAAGATGCCGCCGAGCGACTGTTCCGGCTCCTGGTCGACGATGATGGTCTTCTTGCCTGCCTCGGCCAGTTCCGCCGCGGTGACGAGGCCGGCAAGGCCGGCACCGACAATGATCACATCGGCATTGTCAGCCATTCTCTCCTCCCCCGGCTCTCCTCCCGGCTTTGATTCTTTGGTTTGTCGCAGGTTCTTGTCGCAAAACCGCGGGACACTTTTGCGGAACCTGCTTGGTTGTCAGACCGCCTCCCAGCCTTCCTTCTCGCCGGCGCGGAAAATGGCGTCGATTACCTTCTGGTTGAGCACCGATTCCTCCAGCGTAAAGACGCGGTCAGTGCCGCCCTGTGCCGCCCGCACGAACGCCTCGACCTCGAGCCGGTATTGCTGCATCCCGGGGAAGCGGAACACTTGCGCCTCGCTATGGTTCTGGTTGTGCAGCTCGACGCGATGGTGGTCATAGATTCCGGCGTTGAACGGCGAAAGCACCTCGATGAAACCCTTCTCGCCGTGGAACACCATCACCTGCCGCGCCGCCATCTGCGTCGACAGATAGAACGACAATTCGAAGTCGCCGAAATCGGCGCGGATCGAAGAATAGATGTCGGTGCCGAACGTCTTGTCGCGCTCGATCGTCGCCTGGACGCGCAGCGGCTCCTTGCCCGTCGAAAAGCGCGTCGACACCGTCGGGTAGACGCCGATGTCGGGCAGCGCGCCTCCGCCGAGGTCGAGCTGGTTGCGCATGTTTTTGGGATCGACATTGTAGTAGGAAAACGCGCCCTGGACATGGCGCAGCCGGCCGATGGCGCCGCTGGCGATCAGCTCGCGAACCTTGATCCACTGCGGGTGGTAGACGACCATGAAGGCTTCGCAGACCAGCACGTTTTTGGCGTCGCGCAGCGTGATCAGCGGCGGAATGTCCTTGGCATCGAGCGCCAGCGGCTTCTCGACCAGCACATGCTTGCCGGCTTCGATCGCCTTGGCGGTCCATTCGACATGCTGCGCAGTCGGCAGCGGGATGTAGACGCCATCGACGTCCTTGGATGCGAGCAGCTCGTCATAGGAACCGAAGGCATGGGGCGCGCCGAAACGGTCGGCCAAGGCACGGGCTTTCGACAGGTCGCGGCTGGCGATCGCCGACAGCACGCCGTTCTCCGCTTCGACCATTGCAGGCAAAAGATGCTCGCGGCCGATCTTGGCCGTCGACAAAACACCCCATCGGAACATCAGGCTTCTCCCTCTCGATTGCAGACGACGAGGTTTGCCTGAAATCCGGGGAAAAGCCAATCAGAGACGCTAGTTTTTCCGCGAGTCGACCGTCGCCAAGGCGTGCGGCGGAACGATTCTGGGCCGTCGCAACGCCTTGTCGTAACGGCATGGATCCTGGGGTCTGCGCCGCGTCGCTTCGCTCCTTGCTCCGCCCCAGGATGACGATGCGAGAGGTGTCTCTGCCAATCGCGAAGGTGAAGCTAACCTCGCCTGCCGGTCAGCGTCATGTCGAAGTCGACGACGTTCGAATAGATCGGCGTGCCGACATCCATGCCGTAGCGCGACCGCAGCACCTTGCCGGTGACGTGGAATCTGATCGTGCCAGCCTTGAGGCCGGCGAGCTCGGCCGTGAATTTTTCCGGAAAGGTCTTGCCGCGCGCCGTCAAACGGCCGGTGACGACGGCTGACGTGTCGCCGGTGCGTTTCACGCTGGTCGAGCGGAACTGGATTTCCGGGTTGTTGGCGGCGTCGAACACCGCGTCGGAGCGAAGGAAGGCGTCGACGCGGCTCTGGCCGGTGCCGACGCTTTCGGGAAAGATGGTGATATTGACCTGGGAGCGCCCGACATTGCTGTTGTCGATGCGGATGCTGCCCTTGAAGCGGGCGAAGGCGCCGGCGACCCCGCCGCCGCCGCCGACCTTGCCGACGGAGCAACGGATGCTGGAACCGGCCGGGCTGATCGTGTAGCTGCCGGCAGCGTCGCTGAGCGCCACCGCAGCGAAAACGGGCATGGCAAGGCAGGTGGCGACCGCCGCAAATCCGAAGATGCGCGCAACCATGGGCGTGACCCTTTTTTGGAGGCAACGCTTTTTTAGCGCCCTCGCTCCATCAACGAATGAACCGCCCACCCTATTCCGCGCTGTGATCCGACGAAGGCGTGATCATGCGCGTCAGCACCGTGTCCGTCAGCGAGAAATGATGGCGCAGCGCCGCGGCGATATGCAAGGCGACAAGTCCGATGCCGGCATAGGCGAGATACCAATGCGCCGAGCTCCAGAAGCTTTCCGCCGGGTCCGATTCCGCGAGCGGCAGGTCCGGCATGACGAACAGGTTGAACGGCATGCTCGGGATCTCCAGCATCGACACCGACACCAGCGCCCAGCCGGACAGAGGCAGCGCGAGCTGAAAGCCGTAAAGCGCGAAATGGACGAGTGGCGCCACGCGGCGCTCGAAAGGTCCGACCGAGCGCGGCATCGCCGGCACCGCATTGCCGACACGCCAGGCGATGCGCAGGATCACCAGCCCGAGCAGCAGAAAGCCGAAGGATTTGTGCAGCTGGATCAGTTCGAAGGCGGTGCGCTGGCTGGACAGCCGCATCATGACGACGCCGAGCACGAACTGGCCGATGAAGATCGCGGCGATCAGCCAGTGAAGGACGATTGCCGCCCAGCCATAGCGGGTGGTGTCGTTTGTGATCAATGCGGGCATGGCCAGCAAACGATCGCGGCCCCGGCTTTCTTCCACTGCCGACAGTCTATCCCGCCGTCTTGAAGAAATCGACAGGCCCTGAGCGCCGGCCGCATCTGGCGGCGGCTTGGATAGTAGACGAAGAAACCGTCGAACGGCGGGCACCAGTCCTCCAGCACGCGAATGAGCTTGCCGGCGGCAATGGCATCGCGAACATAATCCTCGAACACGAAGGCGAGGCCGGCGCCGTCGACCGCCGCATAGGCGATCAGATGGTCCTCGTCGAGGATCAGCGGCCCTTGCACCGCCATCTCGATCTCCTCGCCGTCCTTCTCGAATTCCCAGCGGTAAAGAATGCCGCTGGAGAAGCGGAAGCGGAGACAACGGTGACCGGCGAGATCGTGCGGATGGTGCGGCCTGGGCATGGTTGCGAAATAGGATGGCGCGCCGACGACGGCGCCGCGAAGGTCTGGCCCGATGCGCACCGCGATCATATCGCGCTGCAGGCTCTCGCCGAGCCGCACGCCGGCGTCGAAGCCGCCTTCGACTACGTCGGTGAAGCGGTCTTCGATGACGATCTCCAGCACGATGTCCGGATAGGCCGATGCAAAGGCGCCGAGCCGCGGCGTCAGTGCCAGATGGGCTGCGGTGCGCGGCACGGTCAGCCTGAGGTTGCCGGCCGGCCGGTCGCGCGCCTCGACCGCCGATTCCAGCGCCAGATCGATTTCCGACAGCGCCGGCCTCAGCCGCTCGAGCAGCTGCGCGCCTGCCTCGGTCGGGGCGACGCTGCGCGTGCTGCGCGCCAGCAGACGCACGCCAAGACGCGCTTCCAGGTTTGAAACCGCGTGGCTGACTGCGGAGGGCGCAATGGCCAGTTCCCTGGCCGCGCCGCGAAAGCTGCCGCATTGGGCGACGGTTGCCAACACTGCAAGCTGTGAGAGGTGAGTTCGGCTCATTGATCTATTCTTTAGAACAGCCCGTGCGGATGAGAGCCGATTATCGAACGCGTTGCAAGGCGCTATCTCTGCCGCATCACAACAAGGAGACGCGTGATGCAAACCCGCAAGCTTGGAAATGAACTTGACGTCTATCCGGTCGGCCTCGGCTGCATGGGGATGAGCTTCGGCTATGGCGGCCAGCCGGAGGCGGATGCGATCGCCACGCTGCACCGTGCCGTCGATATCGGCGTCAACTTCTTCGACACCGCCGAGGTCTATGGCCCGTACGAGAATGAGATCCTGCTCGGCAAGGCGTTGAAGCCGGTGCGCGACCAGGTGACGATCGCGACGAAATTCGGCTTCAAGATTCTCGAAGAGCGCAACGGCGTCGAGCGGATGGCCGGTGTCGACAGCCGCCCCGAACACGTCAAGGCGGTGGTGGCCGAAGCGTCATTGAAGCGGCTGGGCACCGAGGTGATCGACCTTTATTACCAGCATCGCGTCGATCCCAATGTCCCGATCGAGGATACGGTCGGCGCCATGGCCGAGCTGGTGCGCGAAGGCAAGGTGCGCGCGCTCGGCCTTTCGGAGGCGAGTGCGGCGACCATCCGCCGGGCGCATGCCGTGCATCCGATATCAGCCGTGCAGAGCGAATATTCGCTGTGGAGCCGCGATCCGGAAGAAGAGGTGTTTGCCGTCTGCCGCGAGCTCGGCATCGGCTTTGTCCCCTACAGCCCGCTCGGCCGCGGCCTGCTGACCGGCACCATCGACAAGCCAGAGGTTCTCGGCGCCGGCGACTGGCGCCTCACTCTGCCGCGCTTCCAGGCCGACGCCATGGCGGCCAATGCGGCTGTTATCGCCACGCTGGAGACAATGGCGGCGGCGAAGGGCGTGACGCCGGCGCAACTGGCGCTCGCCTGGGTGCTGCATCAGGGCGATTTCATCGTGCCGATCCCAGGCGCCCGCAAGATCCGCCATCTCGAGCAGAATGCGGCAGCGGCACAGATTGCGCTGAGCCAGGCCGAGGTGGCGGCCATCGGCGACGCCCTGTCGCCGGAGAAGGTCACCGGCAAGCGCTACACCGAAGAGATGCTGGCGCTGGTCAACGGATAAACGGCGACTCAGAGACAACCGAGGGCACTTCGGCGTCTCTTTTTCGAATACGGCGGTGCAGAAGATTGCGAGATGTTGGCGGGACAGCGCCCCCCTCTGTCCTGCCGGACATCTCCCCCACAAGGGGGGAGATCAGATCTCCTCCGCTTTCGCCAACTACCAACGCTGTAAGATGAGCCAGACGGCGAAGCTGCCAATCTCCCCCCAAGTGGGGGAGATGTCCGGCAGGACAGAGGGGGGCGCTGTCCCGCCAACATGTCAGGCCTCTATGGTCCATCGCCTTAGGTGGTGTGGACTCTTAGGATTCCCTTTTTGACCGTAGCATGATTCAAGACTGCTTTTGGAGGCAGCCTTGGGTGTAATGGATCGGTTGATAT